>JBPYEE010000078.1:0-7704 GCA_051985095.1 Vicinamibacterales bacterium
AGACAGTCCTCGGCACCACGGTCGTCTACCCACTGCCAGGCGCACCGCTCGATGCGTCGCTTCTGGGAGGCGTCAACGGCCGGTTCGTGCGCGCAACGGGAACCTCAGTAGCCGGGACGCCATCGATCGATCAGCTTTACACGACGGCGACCGCCCCAGGCCTGAACGTCGACGGCACGTTCGCTCAATTCCAGGCAGGCATCCGAATCAAGCCGCATTGGCTGGGCCCCAACGTCAACACGAATTACGTGGCGCTCCTTGACCAGTTCGTGAGCGACTCCGCGTCGCACGGGTCGTTTCATCGCTGGACCCTCGATCTGCAGCACACGATTCCACTGTTCAGAGACGTGGTGCGATCGCACGAAACGAACGGCCCCGATGATTGCCGCCCCGGACTCGATCGGACAGACCGATGTCCGCGGGTGTCGCTGTCACGGAACCGGTGGGGCGCTATTGGCCTTCGGGCGTTCGCAACATCATCGGTCGCCTCGGCCGGCGACTCAGTGCCGTTCTATTTCCAGCCCACGCTGGGTGGCTCTGACATTAACGGCAGTATGATCCTCGCCACGTACCAGGATTATCGCTTCCGCGCCCCGAACCTGCTCGCATTGCAGGAAAGCGTCGAGCATTCGATTTGGGGACCGCTCGGGCTCTACTTCCTCGCCGAGCAGGGCAACGTCGCGGACCGGGCCGCTGACCTGAGTTTCGCCAATCTGCTGCATAGCTGGGCGATCGGTCTGACGGTGCGCGCCGGCGGATTCCCCCTGGTGAATCTGTCATTCGCGTTCGGCTCGCCGGAGGGCCATCACATCATCAAAACAATCGACCCGTCGCTGCTCGGTTCGGGCGGCAGACCATCGCTGTTCTGATCTCGTCGGAAGTCCGAGGATCGCTTCGGGATCATCACCGCTAGAACCGCCGTATTTCGCCAATGAGCGAACTTTGGATCGGTTTCGCAAGGTGCGGATCTCGAGCTGGAGAAACGCCCGAGAACGCATGGACCGCACGCGGTCCGTCGTCAGCGTCCATTCCTTTTACTCGCTGCCCCAGAGTAGTCACCGGATTCGGCCATGCCCCTCGACGATGGCCAGTTGATCACGCTCGCCGAGGCAATCGCGGATGGCTTCCGCGTTGGACGGACGCCGACACAAGCTCGGACGACTCCGATCAACGCGATCTGATCCGTCAGCTTCTCGCGGGCTTGGCCAGCCTTCATCGCAGCAGCACGCGACCGAGTCTGGAACCAAACGCGTCACTCACCGGTACGGGCGGCCAACTCGAAGTACGGTCGTAGTCGGCCGTGGAGGTTCCGGCACGGTGTCTGTCGTCTGGGATACGGTGCTCGGTCGCGGGGTGACGCTCACATTCCTCCAACGCACGAACGATGGCGTCCCGTACCGCTTGATCAAAAGAAGCAGGTGTACTAGCGCAGCTTCGCCGTCGGACGCAGCGACGAAGCGTACAAGTCCGCCTATCGGGCGGGACTATGGACGGCGTGCGTCAGGGGAGGCGCATTTCCAGGGCGGCGTCCGCAGCGACGTCAACACCCTTGGTGTACTGCTCTATCACCTGGGGCGCGGATCGCATTCACGATTTGATGTGAAACGAAGTACGCGTGTTCCTCACACGATACGTTCAGTCGGCGGGAGGTGGACGGTGGGAAAACGTTCAACCATGCTGGTGGCCTTGTGTTTCGCGACGTTGCCGACGGGGGTGGGTCGTGCCCAATGGAGAACGCCCTGGACCTACGAGGGGCCGCGCGGGGCGAATCACTGGAGCGAACTCGATCCTTCCTATGCGCCGTGTAACGGCGGCAAGGAACAATCGCCCATCGACATACGTGAGACCGAAAAAGCTGTGCTGCCTGCGGTGCAGTTCGAATACAAGAGGAGCCCCCTCAAGTACCTGACCAACAATGGCAAAACGATTCGCGTGAACTATCACGACGCCAAGGACGCCGGAAGCTTCCTCGTGGCCGGTGGAAAACGCTACCAGCTGACACAATTCCATTTTCATCGGCCGAGCGAAGAGTATCTACATGGGAAGCCGTACGACATGGTTGTCCACCTAATGCATGAAGCGAGCGACCGCACCGTCGCCGGAGTCGCGGTCTTCGTGCAGGCCGGCGTGGCAAACCGCACTGTTCAGCTGCTCTGGGACTACATGCCGGCTACCGAGGGGCCGGAGAAGGAGATTCCGGGTGTGACGATCGACCCTGCCGGTTTTCTCCCCAGGGACCGCGGTTACTACACGTACGTCGGATCCTTGACGGCTCCGCCGTGCACTGAAGGGGTGACCTGGTTTGTCATGAAGACTCCCATCGAGGTCTCAGCGGACCAGATCAACGCATTTGCCAAGTTGTATCCGCACGATGTTCGGCCGCCTCAGCCCCTCAACGGAAGGGTCGTGAAAGAAAGCCGGTAACACTCCGTGATGCCAGCGCCAGAGGCGTCCAAAGTTTCGAGCGGCGCCGCGTCTCGCCGCGCGCGACCGGAAGCATACCGTTTGGGGCTGAATCGATAGTTCGTCTACAATCGAAATATGCCTGCAGTCCCTCACATCGACGTCGAGGTGTCCAGCATCGCGGCGGCGATCGGAGAGCCGGCGCGCGCGCGCATCCTGTACTGCCTTGCGGACGGTCGAGCGCGGACGAGCACCGAGCTTTCAGTCGTCGGCGGTGTCAGTCCTTCGACGACGAGCGTCCATCTGGACCGTCTAAGGGCGGCTCGGCTCGTGACCGTGATGGTGCAGGGAAAGCACCGCTTTTATAGCCTGGCGGGGCCCGACGTGGCGGCAGCGCTCGAAGGCCTGAGCGTGCTGGCTGGCGGCGCGAGCGCCACGTTCGTGCCGACGACACCGAACCGGTTGCGTCTCGCACGAACCTGTTACGACCACATGGCTGGTACTGTTGGTGTCTCCCTGCATGACCGACTTCAATCGTTCGGTTGGCTCTCGATAACCGCGAAGAGCGCGGACAAGTCGTACGACGTCACGCCGGAAGGGTCCAAGGTGCTGCACCGTTTGGGCGTTGACATCGAGGCCGCTCGAGCGCTCCGTCGTCGGTTCGCGTACGCCTGCTTGGATTGGAGCGAACGGCGGCCTCATCTGGGCGGTGCGCTGGGCGCCGCGCTCTTGGAGCTCACGTTGAAACGAAAATGGGTCATCCAAGATCTCGACTGCCGAGCGCTCACTGTAACCAACCTCGGACGACGGGAGTTGTCGAGTCGATTTGACATTCACATCTGACGCTCGGCTGTCGCTCGTCAGGCTGGGCGGTCTCCCGAACGGCTCCGCTGGTCGCGTCAGCGAATGAACCGCGTGACCACCGGCGATAGCGGCACGACCACGACGATCGGCGGAAAAAGCCCTCAGGGGCGGACAGCATGTCTGTGGTCCGCCTCGATCACGCTGACTAGCCGAGGACCAATCGCTCAGTGCAGAACGTAGGAGCGTCAGCAGGCGCCGTTCAGGAATCAGCCTCTGTTTGCCCGCTACTTCAGTTTGGCTTTGGCTTTTCGGCGCTCAGCCCAATAACGCTTCATTCTCGCTGACACCGCTGTTCTCGCGGCCGCAGACATCCGGCGGGTCTTTTGACCGGCTCGGTTCAACGTGCGACGCAACGCTCGTCTCGTTCGCGGCAGCGCCAGCTCGGGAAACGAACGCTCGATTGCGATGATTTCAGCGCGCAACTGCCGTAATGCATGCTCCGCACCCGTTCGCGCCAGTTCTCGCAATCTCTTTGGGGTTAGTCCTGTCGTCCTCGGCATCGTCTCTCCCCCATGGCGGATACTGTGTGTGAGGCCGCATTGTTTCACAACTCGATCGATGGCGGAGCGGCCAACCCATTGGTTCGCCTGCGATAGGGCCTCGCAGCCGTGATCGTGATGAGAGGCTCGACAATAGTTATCGTAGGTCCACGGACGACCCGATCAGGACCACGGGGCGCAGGCTCGAGCGCCAGCATGTCGATCACCATTGCGGGTCCACATCACCGCTGGAGAATGAACCGACCGCGCGTCGTCGAGGAGGTCAAGGACAGCTCGCGATCACGAGTGAATTGAATATCGCAGGCGAACGATCGCCGCGCGCTGTCGATCGAATGGTGGGACAAGTCGCGTGCCGCGAAGCGTCAGGCCTTCACAATCTGGGGGATCAGCGTCCCGTAAACGTCAGTCAGCCGCATGTCGCGGCCGTTGAACCGGAACGTCAGCTTCCTGTGATCCAACCCGAGCAGATGCAGCATGGTCGCGTGTAGATCGTGGTACGAGATCGGCTGTTCCTGCGCCTTGTAGCCGAACTCGTCGCTGGATCCGATGACTTGCCCGCCCTCGATGCCCGCACCAGCCATCAATACGGTCTGCGCACCCGGATTGTGATCACGACCGACGCCACGTTGCGAGATCGGCATGCGGCCGAACTCCGAGTGGACGATGACGAGAGTGGTGGCGAGCAGGCCGCGCGCCTTCAGATCCGTCAAGAGGCCGGCCATCGGCCGATCGGTTTCAGCCGCATGTTGCGTGTGGTTCGCCTTGATGTTGTCGTGCGCATCCCACGTGTCGGTATTCTGATTACCAACGCCGCCGGCAAAGATCTGGACGAAGCGCACGCCACGCTCGACCAGACGGCGGGCCATCAGGCACTGGCGCCCGAACGGCTCGCTGACATGGTCGTCGAGACCGTACAGTTTCATCGTTGCATCGGATTCGCTCCGGATGTCGATCGCCTCTGGCGCGCAACCCTGCATCCGATATGCGAGTTCGTACGAGGAGATGCGAGCCGCGAGCTCGGTGCTCTCGGGAAACTTCCGCATGTCGATTTCATTCAACCGGGCCAGCACGTCGAGCCGCGCGCGCTGTTGCTCAGTCGTCATGCCCGCGGGCGGCTTCAAATCGACGATCGGATCGCCGGTCGATCGGAATAGCGTCCCCTGATACGCGGCCGGAATGAACCCCGCGCTCCAGTCGTTGGGGCCGCCGAGCGGTCCCCCGCGCGCATCGGTCATGACCACGTACGCCGGCAGGCTCGAGGCAACAGAACCGAGTCCATAGGTGACCCATGAGCCGACACTCGGAAATCCCAGGTTGATCTGCCCCGTCTGCATCTCGTACGTGCCCTGCACGTGATCGTTCGAGCGGCCGTAGACCGATCGCAGGAACGCGAGATCGTCGACATGGCCGCTGAGATGCGGAAACAGCTCGGAGATCTCGATACCGCTGCGTCCATAGCCCTTGAAGGTGAACGGACTGGGCATCAGCGGTCCGGGAAATCCCTGTCGCACGATCACGTCGCCTCGCACTTTGCCATCGATCGGCTCGCCGGCGTACTTCGCCAGCGCCGGCTTTGGATCGAACGTGTCGACCTGGCTCCAGCCGCCGCCCATGAACAGCGAGATCACCGCGGTGGCGCGCGCCTTGAAGTGCGGCGGCTTGGGCGCGTACGGATTCACGCCGACCGCGGCCGCTTCACACGCGGTCGAATTGGGGGTTTCCGAGATGTCCGCGAACAGCAGCGACTCGCGATCCAACAGATACGCGAGCGCCAGGCCGCTGATGCCTCCCCCTGAGCGGAAAAGGAAGTCACGCCGATCCCAGAAATGCCTGGAGCAGCGGTGCGACATGCGGCTACCTCATATAGAGGAACTCGTCGACGTTCAGCACGACGTGGGTGAGGGCATCGAGCGACTGCTTCGCGACGAGATCCGTCCCGATGGCGACTTCGCGCTCGGTCGGCGGGCGTGAGAGTGCGATGCGATAGACAAGATCCACCTGGGCGCGCGGATCGCTCGCCTGCCGCCGGACGCGATCGGCGAACAACGTCGCCTCCGACAGCACGAAGGGATTGTTCAACAGCGTGAGCGCCTGAGTCGGCACGGTTGATACATGCCGCGCACCTGCCGTCACGTTCATGTCAGGGTGATCGAATGTCTCAAACATTGGATACGGCAGCGACCGGCGCTGGTAGACGTAGATCCCGCGGCGCCACGCCGCTGGACCGTCGGGTGTGTTCACCCACTTGCCGCGGTATTGGCTGGCCAGGATGTCCTTCGGAATGTACGGGAAGATCGGCTCGCCGCCCATCTCGAGGTTGAGATTGCCGCCGGCGGCGAGCATCGTGTCGCGGACGATTTCAGCGTCGAGGCGCTGCGGGCGGAACCGCCACAAATAAAGGTTCTCGGGATCGCGTTTCGCATCCTCATCGTCCGTAAAGGCGGACGCCATCTGGTACGCATCCGACATCATAATCAGCTTGTTGATCCGCTTGAGCTTCCAGCCGCCGTTCATCAAATCGACGGCGAGCCAGTCGAGAAGCTCCTGGTGCGTGGGTTGATCGCCCATCTTGCCGAAGTTCTCGAGCGTTGCGACGATCCCGCGTCCGAAATGTTTCTGCCACAGGCGGTTGACGATGACGCGAGCGGCCATCGGGTTCTGCGGCGACGCGATCCACTGCGCGAGCGCGAGCCGGCGGCCCGAGGTGCGTCCGTCAGGCCGCGGAATCTCCGTCGGCGGAGTGCCAAATGTGATCACTTCGACGAAGCCCGGCTTCATCTGCGGACCGGGACTGTCGACGTCGCCGCGAATCAGGAAGTACGATGGCGGGACTTCGTAGCGGCCCGGACCCGTGTGGAGGTACGGACCGGCACCAGGCACCGGCATCCGGCATTTCGGACAGCTGATGGTGTCGTCGCCTTCGCCGAGCGGCGCCGACCGATAATCGCCGTCGGTGACGATCTCGGCCATGGGCAGCGGCGCGGGCCGCTCCTTCTCGAGCGCCGCGATGCGGGTCGTCAACTCCTTCGTTTTTGCCGCGTCGGAAGGCGACAGCGCGCTGTCGACCTGGGCGCGCGGCACGCTCGCGGCGCGAAGGACCTGCGCGGCGAGCAACGACTCGCCCGACGTGCGCTCGCCTTCCGGCTTCAGGATGACGCTGACGATGTCGTCCGGGAACTGGCGCTTGACGAGTTCAATCTGCAGAGTCTCCCGGTACGGCCGCTCGATCTGGTCGATCGCTTGCTTGAGATCCGCAGTTGTGGCCGAGATTTCGGCATTTTTCGCAAGATACGCGTCGGCCTCGGCCTTGGGCGCGAGCGGCACCTCCGTTTCGACGTAGCCGAAGATTGACGCTTCGAGCGCGTAATAGTCTTTCTGCGAAATCGGATCGAACTTGTGGTTGTGGCACCGTGCGCAGTTGACCGTCAGCCCAAGGGTGCCTTTGCCGATCGTACCGATAATCTCGTCGAGATAGTCGAAACGTCGCTCGGGGTTGTCTTTCTCGCGGAAGAGCACGCGCGGACCCATTCGAAGAAATCCGGTCGCGATGAGGCTATCGAGCGTGCGGTCGTCCATTTCGTCGCCGGCTATCTGCTCGACGAGAAACCGGTCGTACGGCTTGTCATCGTTGAACGACTTGACGACGTAGTCGCGGTAGCGCCACGCGTTTGGACGGTGCATGTCGTACTCGAATCCGGCCGAGTCTGCGTACCGCGCCACGTCGAGCCACATCCGGCCGTACCGCTCGCCGTAGTGCGGCGAGGCAAGCAGCGTGTCGATGAGGTGCTCCCACGCATTCGGAGATCGATCAGCAATGAACGCCGCGACCTGCTCTGGAGTCGGCGGCAGGCCGAGTAGATCGAGATACGCGCGGCGCACCAGCGTGTGGGGATCGGCGCGCGGCGCCGCCTTCAGCCCTCGCTCGCGGCGGGTTCGC
>JBPYEE010000079.1:0-9451 GCA_051985095.1 Vicinamibacterales bacterium
GTAGCCGTCCCAGCATCGAGGTCCTATGGCGCCACGTTTGATGGCCGTGCTCGCACATCCTGACGACGAGTCGTTGGGTGTTGGCGGAACCTTGGCGAGGTACGCTGCGGAGGGTGTCGAGACGTTCCTGCTGACGGCGACGCGTGGCGAGGGAGGACGGTACGGTAATCATCGGCCGGGCGACGTCGGCCATCCGGGCCGGTCGGAGCTCGGACGCATCCGTGAACGCGAGATGCGTGCCGCGGGGTCGGTGCTCGGCCTCAAGGAGGTCGCGCTCCTTGACTACCCGGATCAACAGGTCGACCGCGCGAATCCGCAGGAAGCGATTGCTGGCATCGTGGATCACCTCCGTCGTGTTCGGCCGGATGTCGTCGTCACGTTCGGACCGGATGGCGCCTACGGACATCCCGATCACATCGCCGTCTCCCAGCTCACGACGGCGGCGGTGATCGTCGCGGCCGATCCCGCGATCGCCAAGCTGTATTACATCGCGTGGCCCGAGTCGACATGGGCCGCCTACCAGGGCGCGCTCAAGACGTTGACATCCGTCGTGGACGGCGTCGAGCGTCGGGCCGTGCCATGGCCGGACTGGGCGATCACGACGGTGATCGACGCGCGTCAGTACCGCGACACCGTGTGGCGAGCGATCGCCTGCCACGAGACCCAGATGAGCGTGTACACGAAGCTGCAACACCTTCCGCACGAGCACGCCGACGCGATCTTCGGTGTGCAGTCTTTCTACCGTGTCTTCAGCCGCGTGAACGGCGGTCGTACGCGCGAGACCGATCTATTCGAGGGGATTCGCACATGAGCAGCGACATGAAGCGCTTTGCGCCGCTGGCCATGGATGCGGCGACGTTTCGCACGCTCGGCCATCGATTGGTGGATCAGCTCGCCGACAATCTCGCGGCCGTGCCGCACGGTCCGGTGACACGCGACGAGGCGCCGTCGATGGTACGCGCGGCGCTCGATCTGTCGGTGCCGCTGCCAGAGTCGGGAATGGCGCCCGGGCCGCTGCTCGAGCAGAGTGCGCGCCTTCTCTTCGATCACTCACTCTTCAACGCGCACCCTCGCTTCTTCGGATACATCACATCGTCGCCCGCACCGATCGGGATGCTCGGAGATCTACTCGCGTCGGCGGTCAATCCAAACGTCGGCTCGTTCGTGCTGGCCCCAGCCGCGACCGAGATCGAGGCGCAAACGATTCGATGGGTCGCCGAGCTCGTTGGCTATCCGGTTGACTGCGGCGGACTGCTGGTCAGCGGCGGCAACGTGGCCAACCTCGTTTGCTTCCTGGCCGCGCGCCGCACACGGGTCGGCGGCGATGTGCGCGAGAGTGGCGTCGGCGGCCGTGGTCTTCGCGTGTACGCCTCGACTGAGACGCATACGTGGATCCAGAAGGCCGCAGATTTGAGCGGCTTTGGTACCGACTCGATCCGGTGGATTTCGACGGATGCACGGCTCCGGATGGATGTGGCGGCACTTCGCCGGCAACTCGACGCAGACAGCGCCGCGGGACACGTACCGTGCCTGGTCGTGGGCACCGGAGGATCGGTGAGTACGGGGGCTGTCGATCCGTTGCCCGACATCGCGGCCGTGTGTCGGGAGCGCGGTGTCTGGTTTCACGTGGACGGGGCCTACGGCGGCTTCGCGGCCTTAGTGCCCGAGGCGCCCGATGACCTCCAGGGATTGAGCCTGGCGGACTCGGTCGCTGTCGATCCCCATAAGTGGCTCTACGCTCCGCTCGAAGCGGGTTGTGCGCTGGTGCGCCGCGCAGAGGCGTTGCGCGCGACCTTCGCCTACCATCCGCCTTATTACCACTTCGACGAGCAAGCCACCAACTATGTCGACTATGGGCCGCAGAACTCCCGCGGGTTTCGAGCGCTCAAGGTGTGGCTCGCGCTTCGGCAGGCCGGGGCGGCGGGTTATCGGCGGATGATCGCGGACGATATCTGCCTGTCCCGCGCCATGGCGGCGGCGATCCATGCACATCCCGACCTGGAGCTGCTGACGCAGGAGTTGAGCATCACCACGTTTCGCTACGTGCCGCGCGATCTGAAGACGGCGAACGGAACCCCTGAGGAGGTCGAACGCCAGCTCGATACGATCAACCGCGCACTGCTCGACCGACTGCAACGCGGCGGCGAGCTGTTCGTGTCGCACGCAGTCGTCGAGGGCCGATTCGCGTTGCGTGCCTGTCTCGTAAACTTCAACACTGAGCTGGCGGACGTGGAAGCCGTGCCGGTCATCGTGGCACGTGTCGGTCGAGAGGCAGAACGCGATCTCAGAACGTAGGCGAAGCACGGGTCATGTTCCAGCTCACATCTGATGAGAACTCGGCGCGGACGAGCGAAACCGATGGGCTGAAGTAATTCCGACTCTAGCTTTTGGGCGCCCAGCTCGATCGAAAATCCGAAGGGCGGCGCGCCATACGTCACGAAATACGAGTAGCCGTAGACATATCCACGCTGAGATTCATCGCGGTTGGCGCAGGCGGCAGGCGCTTGACCGACCAGACGCGCGCCAATACTGCGTACTCCGTCGTGTGCAGAAACTCGATCGATGGAGCTACGTGGCCTGCCGGTAGTAGCAATTGAGCAGGCCGCCGAGGCGCTCGCGAATCCACTGGGACACGTCGGCGCTGTTTCGCTGCCACACCTTGACCTTCGACCTATCTGCGCGTATCGTATCCCGAACTGTAGAAGCTTGAGGTATCGATGTCCTCTCCGCGTTTCCCGATTCCGCAAGGCACACTCGACATGCTGATCCTCCAGATCCTGTCGCTCGAACCCGCCCACGGGTACGGGATCGCGCAGCGGCTGGAACAGATCTCGCGCTCGGTGGTCCACGTCAACCAAGGTTCGCTCTATCCCGCCCTTCACCGGCTGGAACAGAAAGGCTGGCTGCGCGCTGCGTGGAAACAGTCGGAGACCGGCCGCGAGGCCAAGTTCTACTCTCTCACGCGCGCCGGGCGCCGCCAGCTCGCCCTCGAGAAGGACAGCTGGGCGCGACTCTCCGGTGCCGTCAACCTGATCTTCGATGAGGGCAGCCGATGATCCGGCTCTTCAACTGGTTCCGCCGCGAATCCCTGGAGCGCGGCCTCGATCGCGAGCTCCACTATCATTTCGATCGCCGCGTCGCCGACCTCACCGCGGCCGGCATCCCCGACCGGGAGGCCCGCCGTCGCATCGCCGTCGAGATCGGCCTCGCCCAGGTGCGCGAGGAAGTCCGCGATGTCTGGCTCACCCGATGGTTCCGTGACTTCCTCTACGATCTCCGGTTCTCCGCGCGATCGTTAGTCCGCAGCCCGGGCTTCACCGCTGCCACGCTGCTCTCGCTGGCCCTTGGCATCGGCGCCACGACGGCCATCTACTCACTGGTCGATCAGGTGATCCTGCACGCGCTGCCCATCCACGACCCCGCCCGCCTCGTGCTTGTCGATTGGAAGGGCGATCAGGCCTCCGGCGGATTCGGCTCCTGGAACCTGATGTCCTACCCCATCTGCCGCGACCTCCAGCAGCAGACCCGGTTCTTCGACGGCGTTCTCTGCCGCGCGGAAATCGATGTGAATCTCGCGGCAGGCGGCGATCCGAAACCTGTTGCGGCAGAAATCGTCTCCGGCAGCTATTTCCCGGTTCTCGGCATCGGCCCCGCTCTTGGCCGCGTCATCGAAGAGCGTGATGACGCTGCTCCCGGCGCCGGGCCGGTGGTCGTCCTCTCGAACGATTTCTGGCGGGCCGAGTTTGGCGGGGTAGCAGATATCGTCGGCCGCAAGCTCCTCATCAACCAGCACCCCATGACAATCGTCGGTGTCGCCGCCGAGGCCTTCCGTGGCGTCGATGTCGGTGCGATCCCGGCTCTCTGGATTCCCGCCTCCATGTACGCGGAGGCGATTCCCGGCGCTGAAGACCTGTTGCGACGTCCCACGTTCTGGATGCAGATCCTTGCCCGCCTCCGCCCGGACCTGACGGTGGCGCAGGCGCAGGCCGGGCTGCAGCCGTGGTTCAAGTCATGGCTCCAGGACAACATGCATCGCCCCGGCTTCCCGACGATTACGGCCGACCGCCGCCACCGCTACCTGGCCTCCACGCTGGAACTCACCTCCGCACCTCAGGGCCACTCGCCGCTGCGCCGCAACCTCCTTCAGCCGCTCTGGCTCCTGTTCGCCGCGACCGGCATCCTGCTCGGCCTCGCCTGCCTGAACGTCGCCGGCCTCTTCCTCGCCCGCGGCTCGGCACGAGGCCGCGAAATCGGCACCCGCCTCGCTCTCGGCGCTTCCCGCGGGCGCGTCAGCCGCCAACTGCTCGCCGATAGCCTTCTCCTCGCCCTGGCGGGTGGTGTGCTCGGCGCGTCCGTCGCTCCGCTCGCCATCCGTACGCTGATCGCGCTGTTGCCTCATGACCTCGCCGCCACCACCCTGCGCGGAACCCTCAGCGTTCGCCTGCTCACCTTCGCTTTCTTCGCCAGCGTCGCCGCCGGTCTCGTGAGTGGCCTGGCTCCCGCTCTGCGCGCCGGCAGCGACAGCTTCGTCAGCTCGCCCCGCGAGCGCGCCGGAACCGGCGCCAGTGGTGTCCGCCTGCGCAAATGCATCGTCACACTGCAAATGGCCTTCGCCGTTATTCTCGTCATCGGCGCCGCGCTGTTCGTCCGGACGCTCGCCGGCCTGCTCGCCAAGGGCCCCGGCTTCGAGACCTCCGGCATCCTCTCCTTCGCCATCGCACCCGTGCAAAGCGGCTATTCCCCTACGGACGCCGCGCGGCTCGTCCGCCGCCTTCACGAGGAGGTCCGCGCCCTACCCACCACTCAGGACTCCGCCGCTGCTCGCTGGGCGTTCCTGACCGGCGGAAGCTGGAACAATGCGACGACCATCCAGACGGATCGCCGCATCGTCACCGGCAACGTCAACCTCAACGCCGTCAGTCCCGGTTTTTTCTCGACCCTCGGTATTCGCATGCTCGCGGGCCGCGATTTCGACGCCCGCGACTCCCGCCCAGCCGGTGAAGCCGGCCACCACTCCGCCATCGTCAATGAGGCGTTCGTCAAGCGCTATCTGGCCGACCGCGATCCCCTCGGCGTCCACATCGGCGAGGGCTCCGGGCCCGACGTCAAGCCGGAGGTCGTCATCGTCGGCGTCTGCGCCGGCTTCAACTACCGCGGCCTCCGCGACGATTCCGAGCAGGCCTTCTTCCCGATGT
The DNA here is from genome assembly GCA_051985095.1 of Vicinamibacterales bacterium. Taxonomy (GTDB): domain Bacteria; phylum Acidobacteriota; class Vicinamibacteria; order Vicinamibacterales; family CAVVIG01; genus Gp6-AA45. The sequence continues at coordinate 5,196 of JBPYEE010000079.1, forward strand.
TCGAAGGCGACGACGTCGGCGCGACCTTCTACATCAAGGTTCGCGGCGCCCCCGAGCAGGCGATTCCGCCCATCCGCCGCATCGTCCGCCAGGCCGACCCCCGATTGCCGATTCTCTGGTTCCGTACTCTGGATGACCAGGTCAACCGCGCGCTCACCACCGAGCGCCTCCTGGCCACGCTCTCCGGCAGCTTCGGCGCGCTGGCGCTGCTGATCTCATTGATCGGTGTCTACGGCGTGATGTCCTTTGTGGTCACCCGCCGCACCCGCGAAATCGGCATCCGCCTCGCGCTTGGTGCCACGGGCGCTTCCACTATCCGCCTCGTCCTGCGCGACGCCATCGCCATGATCGCCGTCGGCACGGCCATCGCGCTTCCGTGCGTCGCCGCCCTCGGCAAGATCGTCCAAGCCCGGTTGTTCGGCGTCACTGCCACCGATCCTGCGACGGTCGGTGGCGCCGCTCTGGTCCTCGCGGCCGGCGCGCTCGCGGCAGCATTCATCCCCGCATGGCGGGCTTCGACCGTGAGTCCCACGGACGCCCTCCGGCTCGAATAGCGCTGATCGCCGCCAGCAGTCTGTTCGTATGCACTTGGCCATCAAGTGGTTGGTCAGGGTTGATGCCTGGTTCCACTTGACGTCCAAGTAGAGATTGTGTCACGGTAGCCGGCGTGCCGAACGCGTCTGTTCAGCTTCTGCAGGGCACACTCGACCTGATCGTCCTCCAGGCGCTGTCCACGATGGGCCCTCTCCATTCCTATGCGCTGGCGGCGCGTCTCGAACAGGTCGCCGGTGAGCCGTTTCCGCTCAACCAGGGCACGCTGTATCCCGCCTTGGTGCGCCTTGAGCAACGTGGTCACATCAAGGGGACCTGGCGGAAGACCGACAACGGGCGCGACGCGAAGTTCTATGCCGTGACGAGAAGCGGTCGGCGCGCTTTACAGGGCGAGACGGTGCGGTGGCGTCACCTCGCGGGGTTTATCGACAAGCTCTTCGTGAGGTCGTCGTCGTGATCGCCGCACTTCGACGGTTTGCGCGGCGATTGATCAACGCGGTGCGGCCGTCTGCGCGCGAGGCCGATCTCGAACGTGAACTCCTCTCGCATGTGGCCATCGCTGAGGACGAACATCGCCTTCTCGGACGGTCGCCAGACGAAGCGCGGCTGGCCGCCCGGCGTGTCGTCGGCAGCATCGCCTACGCGAAAGACTTGCACCGCGATGCGCGGTCGTTCGTCTGGGTCGACGACGTGCGCCGCGACCTTCGCGGCGCCGTTCGGAATTTTGCCCGGATGCCGGGCTTTTCGATGGTGGCCGTCCTGACGATGGCGTTGGGCATCGGCGCGAATACCGCCATTTTCTCGATCGTGAACGGTCTGTTGCTGCGGCCACTACCGGTTGAACGCCCGGACCGGCTCGTGCTCCTCCTGTCGAACCCATCGGTGAACCCCAGTTCTCCGTGGTCGAATCCGGTCTGGGAACAGATCCGGGATCATCATGCCGATCTGTTCGACAGCGCCTTCGCATTCTCGCGGCGGATGACTCGTTTCAATCTGGCACCGGGTGGTCAAACCGATGCCGTCGACGGTGTCTATGTCAGTGGCCGGTACTTCGAGGGACTCGGGGTACGACCCGTCCTCGGGCGACCGCTCCTGGTCAGCGACGATCGCCGCGGCGGCGGTCAGGATGGACCCGTGGCGGTCATCAGCTATGCGCTGTGGCAGCGGCGGTTCGGTGGCTCCGCCGATGTCGTTGGCAAAACGCAACTGATCGATCGCGTGCCCTTCGTGATCGTGGGTGTCATGCCGTCCGACTTCTTTGGTACCGACGTCGGCAGCCGTTCAGATGTTCTCCTGCCGATTGCGACGGAGCCGCTCATTCGCGGTCGCGACAGCACGCTCGACCGCGTCACCGCATCGACATTGCTGGTGATGGCACGCCTGAAGGACGGTCAAACGGTTGCGTCTGCCGAGCAGGCGTTCCGCGCGGCCCAGCCAGACATTCGACAGGCGACGATGCCGAGCACCGCACGCGCCGAGGTGCGCGCGCGGTATCTCGCGACACCGTTCGGACTGCAGCCAATCGCAGGCGGGCCGTCCGCGATGCGCGGCCGATACCGGCAGCCGATTCTGATTATCATGGCGATCGCCGCCCTGGTGCTGCTGATTGCGTGCGCAAACGTCGCCAATCTCTACCTCGCCCGGGGCGCCGCCCGCCGACATGAATTCAGCGTGTATCTGGCACTCGGCGCGTCGCGGTGGCAGCTCGCTCGGCAGCAGTTGATCGAGAGCATGCTGCTCGCCGCCATCGGCAGTGCCGCCGGTGTGGCGATGGCACGATGGGCGAGTGACCTGCTGGTTCATCAAGTGTCCACCCAGGCAGCCACGGTGTTCCTGGACACGCGTCTCGACTGGCGAGTGCTGGCGTTCACGACCGTCGTGGCCATTGCGGTCGCCTTGCTGTTTGGGGTGGCGCCTGCATTACGGGCCGCGCGCACGCCACCCATTGAAGTGGTTCGAACTCACGGAGGCACTGGCGTCGAGCACGGTCTTGGACTGGGAGGCGCGCTCGTCGCCGGCCAAATTGCGTCGTCGCTCGTGCTTATCGTCGCAGCGGGCCTCTTCATCCGAACGTTCGTCAATCTTGCCACGTTAAGCCTCGGCTTCGATCGTGACGCGGTGCTGCTGGTGCGCCTCGAAGTCCCGCCAACGACCGCGGCCTCGCGGCGAGTGGCGCTCTACGAGCAACTCGCCGCAACCGTTCGAGCGGCGAGGGACGTGTCGCACGCGGCGATATCCGAAATCACGCCCGTCAGCGGGATGATCACAGATGTCTACGTCGAGGCCGACAATGGCCCCGCGCTCGCACCACCGCAGAACGTGGCGTACAAGAACGTGATCACGCCGGATTGGTTTGCCACCTATGGCACGCGGTTGGAGTCCGGCCGAGACTTCGACGAGCGTGATGAGCGTCCGGTGCCCCCGGTGGCCATCGTGAACGAGACGTTTGTCCGAAGATTTCTGCCTGGAGGCAGCCCGTTGGGTCGTCGAATCCGCAACCCATCGCCGGTGCAGGGAGAGCAGGCGCCATGGATGGAAGTCGTCGGTGTCGTGGCCGATGCGACATATCTGTCGCTGCGCGATGCCGTCCCGCCGACCATGTACGTGCCGCTGGCGCAGCAGGACGTGACCGGCTCGTTTTCGTTCGTGACGTTGAGCGTCCGCGCCGCCAACGGCCGGCCCCTCTCGCTGGTGCGCGCCGTGTCCGAAGCCGTTACGCGGATTGGCTCCGATATCGCGATCACGTTCGTGCCCCTCGGACAGCAGGTCGATGATGCGCTCGTGCAGGAGCGGCTGATCGCCACGCTCTCGGGATCGTTCGGCGTCCTGGCGCTTCTCCTTTCCGCAGTCGGTCTCTATGGCCTCACCGCGTACACCGTGAACCGTCAGCGAACCGAGCTCGGCATCCGAATGGCAATCGGCGCCACCGGCGCGCGTGTCATAGGAATCGTTCTTGCCCGCATCATGCTTCTGTTCGGAATCGGCGTCGTAATTGGCGCCGCGGCGAGCATTTGGGTATCCAAGTTCGTCGCCTCGCTGGTGTACGGCGTCCAATTGCGCGATCCGGTGACGCTCATCGGTGCTGCCGTCACGCTCGCGATCGTCTGCGGGCTAGCCGGCTGGTCGCCGGCATGGCGCGCCTCTCGACTCGATCCGGCTGAGGTCCTCCGAGAGAGCTGACGTTGCGGTCAACCCTCGACGTTCACGGGACCATCCGGGCAAACACCGGATTCATCGTGAGCAGTGACTCGGTATCGCTCATGCGAAGACCGAGGCCCCGCCGCCGGTCACCGTCGCTCGTCTGCTGCCGGGCTACGCCGGTCCGCGACGACATTCGGTGTTCGAGAGAGACGGTTTCCAGGCGTGCCCTTACACCACTCAGACATCTCTCAGCGCTCCGAATCAACTGTTCGAGCGAGCCGTCTGGATCCCACGGCGTGTCTTCGGGCCGAACAGCGAACGCTCAGTGCATCTGGGGCGCGACCATTTTCGTGACCCGACCCACGCTCGTGTCGCCGGCATACAGGTTGTCCTGCTTGTCCATGGCCCAGTAACTGGCTTCAATGAACTGCCCGGGCCCGATGCCCATGCCGTTACCGATCGCACCGAGCACCTTGCCATTCCGATCAAGCTTCAGGAACTGGCCATCCTGCCCGCTCGCCATCCACGGCTCGCCGTGCGAGTCGAAATACAGGGCGCACACG
>JBPYEE010000080.1:0-3604 GCA_051985095.1 Vicinamibacterales bacterium
CGACAGCGTCAAGGCGTTGAACGCCGAGATCATCACCGAGATCGCGATCGTGATGGCGAACTACTTGTTCAAGCGGCCCTGGATGCCACTCATGAAGCCCACCGGGATGAACACCGAGGCGAGAATCAAGGCGATACTGACCACCGGCCCTGATACCTCCTGCATTGCCTTGAGCGCCGCATCCCGTGGCGACATGCCCTCTTCGATGTGGTGTTCGACGGCCTCGACCACGACGATTGCATCATCGACGACGAGGCCGATGGCGAGCACGAGGCCGAACAGAGACAGCGTATTGATCGAGAAGCCGAGGACGGGGAAGACGGCGAAGGTGCCGATGAGCGACACCGGGACGGCAACCATCGGGATGAACGTGGCGCGCCAGTTCTGCAGAAACAGATACACAACAACAATCACGAGCGCGAGCGCCTCGGCGAGCGTGATCAGAATCTCGCGGATGCCTTCCGAGACGGGAAGCGTCGTGTCGACCGAGTAGCGGTACTCGAGGTCCTGGGGGAACCGGCGGCTCAGATCCGCCATCACGCGCTTGACGCCGTCGGCGACCGCAAGGGCGTTGGACCCTGGCATCTGAAACACCGCGACGGCGCAACCCGGACCGCCGTTGACGCGTCCGATTTGCTGGTAGTTCAGCGCACCGAGCTCGACGCGCGCGACGTCGGCGAGGCGCACGATGGACCCGTCCGGGTTGGCGCGCACGGCAATCGCGCCGAACTCCTCTGGCGTCTGCAACCGCCCCTGCGACCGCACCGTGTAGGTCATCTCCTGGCCGGGAGGGACCGGCAGGGCGCCAATCTGACCAGACGGATTCACCGTGCTCTGCTGCTGGACCGCTCTCACCAGGTCCGGCACCGTCAACCCGAGCTTGGCGAGCAGATCGGGCTTCACCCAAATCCGCATGGCGTAGTCGCCGGCGCCAAAGATGCGGACTTCGCCGACGCCGGGCACTCGGTAGAGCGCGTCAATGATGTTGATGTTGGCGTAGTTCGCCAGGAACAGCGCGTCGTAGGTGTTCCTCGGCGACGTCAGCGACACGATGAGCATCGGAAAGCCGATCGATTTCCGCAATGTGAGCCCGAACGTGTTGACGTCGGGCGGCAGATTCGGCTGCGCCTGGGCGATCCGGTTCTGCACGTTCACCTGATCGATGTTTGGATCGGTCGCAACATCGAACGTCACGCTGAGCTGCATGGTGCCGTCGTTGCTGTTCGTCGACTGCATGTACAGCATGTTGTCGACGCCGTTCATCTGCTGCTCGAGCGGCGTCGCGACGGCCTGCTCAATCGTCAGCGCGTCGGCACCGGTATAGGTCGCGGTGACACCGATCTGCGGCGGAATAATGTCGGGGAACTGCGCAATCGGCAGCGCCTGCATCGCGACAAGGCCTGCGAGGACGGTCACTATCGCGATCACGATCGCGACGATGGGACGGCCGATGAAGAATCGTGACATGTGCTCCTGCCTGCGATCAGTGGCTGTCGGCAGCCGGCTGGTACGGCACCGGTCGGATTTCGGTGCCGTCGCGCGCCTGCGGTCCGTCGACGACAACGCGGTCGCCCGGCTGAAGACCGCTGTCGATGATCCACCGGCTGCCGTACCGCGGTCCGGGCGTGACCGACCGTGTGGCGACTTTGTTGTCCGGGCCGATCACACGCACCAGGTAGGACCCCTGCAGCTCGGTCACGGAGCGCTGGGGTACGAGCAGCGCCGCGTCGAGCACCCTGGTCTCGGCGCGAACCCTGCCGTACTGACCCGGGCGCAGCGTCCGCTGGGGATTGGGGAACGCCGCACTGATCCGGATGGTGCCGGTCTTCGCGTCGATTTCGCGGTCGGCCGCAAGGAACGACCCCGTTCGCGAGTAAACGGTGCCATCCGACAGGGTGAGCACCAAACCGGCGCCCGCCTGCCAGGGGGCCTTCGCGCGCGGCCCGTTGATCTGCGCCGCGACCTGCAGATACTCCTGCTCGCTCAGCGGAAAGTACGCCTTGATCGGATCGACCTGCGAGACGGTCGTCAGCAACGTGGACGGCCCGACCAGATCGCCGATCTGGGCGGTCGCGATCGCGGCGACGCCGTCGATGAGCGACACGACTTTCGTGAATCCGACGTTCAGCTGCGCGGTCTCGACAGCGGCCTGTGCCGATTTGACCGCCGCCAGCGCGGCGAGATTCGCCTGTACGTCGTTGTCGAGCTGGCTCTGCGCAATGGCGCGCTGCTCCGCGAGCGGACGGTCCCGCTCCAGATCGCGCTCGGTCTTGCCGAGTTGGGCCTGGACCTCGCCGAGTTGCGCCCGTGCCTGCGCGAGCGCCGCTTCGAACGGACGCGCATCAATCTCGAACAGCACCTGCCCCTTGCGGACGAGGGCGCCTTCGGCGTAGTCGCGCGTGACGAGATAGCCCGACACCTGCGGTCGAATCTGCGCGTTCACGTAGCCGTCGAGCGTGGCAATCCATTCGCTGGTGAGCGCCACGCGCTCGGGCTCCAGCGTGATGACGCTCATCTCGGGCGGCGACGGCTGCGGCTGCGCCAACGTCGATGGGCCGCATCCTTCGAACGGGAGCACGAGGAGCGCAACGAGAGGGAGTATCCGGCAAGGTGACATCAACGTTTTCTCTGGGTCGTGCGCCGGGGAGCCGGCCGCAGCGCGTCAAGGAACTGGTCGACGGTCGAGTTGAACAATCGATCGGGTGCGCACGGCGCGAACCGGCGCAGGCCGAAATGGACATGCAGCAGCGCCTGGTGCGATAACGCCGAGACGATCGCGCGCGCCGCAACTTCCGCATCGACGTCGCGGCGAAATTCACCGTGGCGGTGCCCCTCGCGGATCAATCGCTCGACCAGGCGCCAGCGGCGGACGAGACCGCGGGCCCACGCGGCGAACACGCCGGGGGCCTGGACCACGATCTCGCTCATCAGCAGGCGCTGCCAGACGCCCGCCTGGTCGGTCAGCGACAGGTCCCAGAAGCACCGGAGATAGAGGGTCAGCCGTTCGGCGGCCGTCCCGGGCTGCATCGTCAGTTTGCGCTCGATCTCGTCCTGCTTCTCGGCCATACGAACCGAGACCGTCTGCGCAAGCAGATCGTCCTTGTTTACAAAGTAGTGATAAACCGTCGCCTTGGAGACCCCCGCGTCGGCGGCGATCTCGGTGAGGCGGACTCGCCGGTAGCCGCGCCGCAACAGGAGCTTAAACGCTGAGTCCATTAACGCGCGCGGCCGCTCATGGGGCAGCCGCTGCCACCGGGGGGCGATCACCGCGACAGCGCTGCGAGGCATGCCTAAGGATGCATTTGACCGGTGGTCAATTGCAACCGGAGCCGAATCCAGGCGAACGACAGCCGCCCAAGGCGATGGACCGACCGCTGGCTCCTGCGTGACACTGGAAACCACAAAAAGAGATTCGTCGGGCCTCAACATCGGCCTGCTGCGGCCGGATTCCAGGCTCTTGAAGTCTGGACCGCGCCGACCGACATCTTGTGATACACCTGGCGATCACTTCGGAAGACCAGAGGAGATCTGATGCAAGCGTTCCCGCATCACTATGCCGTCACCGCAGCTGCCGGCGCGGACGGCGACGTCGTGCTCGAAAGCA
>JBPYEE010000081.1:0-4022 GCA_051985095.1 Vicinamibacterales bacterium
TGATAGTCGGTCACCCAGACGTTGCCGTCCTTGTCGACGAAGATCCCGTGCGGCGCGGCCATCATGCCGGCGCCGAACGCCTTGATCAACTTGCCGGACGCGTCGAAGTGCAGGATCGGATCGATCATCGACATCGCGCCGGTCGTCGGATCCGCGACGCAGCTGTTCTGTCCGCATCGTTCGGCGATCCAGATCGTCCGGCCGTCCTTCGCGATCTCGACGGCGCTCGTCGAGCCCCAGGTTCGACCCTCGGGCAGCTTGAAATAGTCCTGAATACTCTGATACGGGTTCGGAAGATCGTTTGTCGGCTTGACGTCGCCTTGCGCGCCGACGACCGCGCCCGTCAGCGCCAGCGCCATCGTTGTCTTCATGATCGCCGGAGCGATCGGGTATGCCCTCACAACGCCTCCTTGTGCTGCAGGTCTCGAACGACTTGTGTGCGTCATTTTTTCACGTACCGTTTAATGCTGCGCGGGCCGACCTCGGCGCCGTAGATGACGCCGTCCACGTCGGCCGCCACGCCTTCCGCGCCGCTCGTCATGCCGGGCCCGTTCGCGTTCGGCTTTGGATCGGGGATGAAGGCCGTCACGCTGCCGTCTTTCGCACTGCCGACGCGAAGGCCACGTTTCCAGCCGGGGTTATAGCCGTATTTCCCTTCGGCGTCGCCCGACTCCGAATCCGCCACGTAGAGCGTGTCCTGCTTGTCGATGAACAGCCCGCTCGGGCGGCTGAACTGCTTCCATTCGGCCAGGAAGGTTCCGTTCTGGTCGAAAATCTGGATCCGGTTGTTGCTGCGATCGGCGACGAAGAGCCGGCCCTGGGAATCCATCGCGAGCCCGTGCGGCTGATCGAATTCACCGCGCCCTGACCCGCGTCGGCCCCACGTCTTGATGAGTGTGCCGTCTTTCGAGAGTTTCACGATGCGCCCCACGTCGGCGGCACCATGGCCTTCGGCGACGAAGATGTCACCGTTTGGCGCGACCACGACGTCGTTCGGCTGATAGAAGAACTCTCCGTCTTTCCCGCCGCCCCGCTTGCCGAGCACCGTGACGAGCTTGCCGTCGGGTCGAAACTTGAAGATCTGATGGCTGCCCTGCCCATCGGTGACCCAGATGTTGTCGTCGCGGTCAACGAAGATGCCGTGAGGAAAGGTGAAGATGCCGGCGCCGAAACTCTTGATCAGCTTGCCGGTGGCGTCGAAATGCAGGATCGGGTCGACCGTCGAGTTCGCGCACGTATTCGCGCCGCAGCGTTCAGCCACCCAGACGCTGTGGCCGTCTCGATCGATGTCCACCGCGCTTGTGGCACCCCAGACGCGCCCTTCCGGCAGCTTCGCCCACCCTTCGATCGTGCGGTAGGGATTGGGCGGGTCGGTCTCGTGGCCAAGCGCTCGCGTTTCGGTGTCCGTCGCGTACAGAAGCGGATGGCCGACGGCCGGCGCCGCCGCGATTCGCCCCCCCGTGGCCGCCGCGGCCGCCAGCAGCAGGACTCCACGATAACCGAGTGACATGGCGCGGATTATACTCGCGAGCGTGAAGCGCCTGCTGCGCTCCGGCGGGGCACGACAGTCGGGATGGGCCCGCTGGCTGACGGCGGCGCTGGTCGCCACGGGGCTGGCGGTTGCCGGCCAGGGGTTCGGCTTTCAGGGCTTCGGATTCCGGGGCCGCTTTCAGATCTATCCCAATATCCCCTACGACGGTCGCTTCACATTCGTCCGTTTGCGGTATACGCACCTGCCAGGCGGCGACTGGTACGGCGGCTGGCCGGCGTGGTCGCACGGTTACCCGCTCGCCGAACAAAACCTGATGCGCATCATGAACGAAGTCAGCTACCTGGGCGCCCACGACGCCGAAATCAACGAGCTGACGCTGGACGATCCCGAGCTGCTCAAATATCCGGTCGCCTACATCATCGAAGTGGGGTGGTGGGACATGACCGATCGCGAAGCCGAAGGGCTCCGCGCGTATCTCGCCCGGGGCGGCTTCCTGATCATCGACGACTTCAAGGTCCGCGGCGGCGGATTCGGCCGGTTTGGCGGATCGGGCGGCTGGGACGTGTTCGAGGCCAACATGAAACACGCCTTGCCCGGCGTCCGCTTCTTCGAGATGAGCGCGACGCATCCGATCTACCACACCTTTTTCGAGATCGATGACCTCGACATCGTGCCGCAGGCGTACGTGGCCGGCAAACCGATCTTTCGAGGTGTCTACGAGGACAACGATCCGACCAAGCGCCTCCAGATCATCATCAACTACAACACCGACATCTCGCAGTTCTGGGAGTGGTCGGGGACCGGGCTGCGGCCGATCGATCAAACAAATGAAGCCTACAAGCTCGGCGTGAACTACCTCATTTACGGCCTCACTCACTGACGCGAATCGGTTTGTCCGATCGGGTAGACGCCTACTGTCGTTCGGGCGGCACGGTGAGTTCCGCCGTCTCGCCAATCGCCGTCGCCACCTCCGGCAGAATGCCCATCCGCACGTAAATCGGCCGCACCGCGACGCGAATCGAGGGGAGGGCGCGCGCGAACAAGGCGGCGCCCACCAGACAACAGACGCCACCGACGAGCAGCGTATGCGGCGCCCCGATGCGCGAGGAGAGCGATCCCGCGATGAGGCTGCCAAAGGGCACCGTGCCGAGGAAGGCCATCATGTAGAAGCTCATCACGCGTCCGCGCTTTTCGTCATCCACGATGGTTTGGAGAACGGTGTTGCTTGCCGCCATCTGCGTCATGAACCCGAATCCGGTGAGCACCATGCACGGAACGGCCAGCCACAACCCGGGCGCGATCGAGAAACAGATCAACCCTGCCCCGAACAGCGCGCTGGCGATCGGGATCACGCGCCCCAGCCCGACGACTGATTTTCGGGCCGCGAGCCGCAGCGCGCCCACGAGCGCGCCGCACCCCGACGCGGTCATCAGCAGGCCGAGCGTGTGCGGTCCGCCATGGAACACGTCGGCCGCGAAAATCGGCATCAACACGGAGTACGGCACGCCCACGAGGCTGACGACGGCGAGCAGCAGAATGATCGATCGAATCGGGTGGAACCCGAACGCGTACGCGAACCCTTCCGTGAACTGCTTCAGCGCCGGCGGGCGCACGTGCGCGTCTCGCTCGCGGCGCGCGATGCGCATCATCAGGAGTGCGACGAGCACGGCGATATAGCTCACGCCGTCGATGAAAAAGCACCAGCCTTCGCCCACTGCCGCGATGACGACGCCGGCGATCGACGGACCGATCAGGCGCGCGGCGTTCACCATCGAGGAGTTGAGCGCGATCGCGTTGCCCAGATCCTGCTTGTTCTCGATCATCTCGATGAGAAACGACTGGCGGCCGGGCATATCAAACGCGTTGACGACGCCCTGGACGATGTTCAGCGCGATGATGCGGCCGACCGTGATGTGCCCCGACAGGGTCAGCGCGGCCAGGCCGAACGACTGCAGCATCGACATGGTCTGGGTCAGCACGAGGAGGCGATGCCGGTTCAGCCGGTCCACCACCACGCCGGAAAAGGGCCCGAGGAGGAAGGCGGGAAACTGTCCGGCGAAGCCGACGACGCCGAGCAGCAGTGCGGATCCGGTCAGCCGATAGACGAGCCAGCTCGTCGCGGTTGTCGTGATCCATGTCCCAACGAGCGAAACAATCTGCCCGCCAAAAAATAATCGGTAGTTGCGATATCGCAGCGCGCGCCACATGAACGCGACGCTGCCCGTCGACGAATCGGACACGCTCGACGGATTTTACCTGTCCTCGTTCACGGCCGAAATCGCCGCCTGCGTCTGCGGTGGAGGACAGAACATTGCTTGATCACCGGGCACGCGCGTTGCAGCGCTGGCGGCATGCCGAATCGCCGCGAGTTCTGTCAGGTGATGTCCGCCGTGTCGCTGGTGCCGCTCGCCGAGGCTTGCAGCGGTGGCCCGGGCCCAAGCGGCATCAATGCGCCCTCATTGCCCCAGATCAACGCGATCGTCAGCGGCAGCGCGATTCTCCTGACGGTTGACGCGAGCTCGCCCCTCTC
>JBPYEE010000082.1:0-8522 GCA_051985095.1 Vicinamibacterales bacterium
CGGTGCAGCCCATCTTCGAGCTGCTCCTGGGCTTGTACTTCACCTGGACCGTCTTCTACGCGCTGGCCAACCAGATCTACGGCACGGTCCCGTTCCTCGTCCTCTTCCAGGTGGGCTTCCTGTACACTGGCACTCTGTCGATTGTTCAGCAGTACGCGGGAGAATCGGTTGTGCTGAACACGCAGGTGGCCAGCGGGAAATGATGACGTCCAAGGTCGCGATCCTCAGGGTTCAGCCCGCCTCGATTCTCTCCGACATCGACCGCCTCCTCGACCTCGCCGGGGTCACACAGGCACTGGCCGCGGGCGCCACCACCATCCTGAAAGACAACATTTCGTGGCATTTTCCGTTTCCGGGCGCCAACACCACGCCGTGGCAGCTCGAGGGCACGATTCGCGGGCTGGCCCGCCGCGGCTTCACCGATCAGGTCTGCGTCCAGAACAAGACGGTCGTCACCAATGCGTTCAAGGGTGAGGACCTCAATCACTACGTGCCGATCTTCCGGCACTACGACGTTCCGGTTCGCTACAACTTCCACGATGAGGACATGACGTGGGTGCGCTACGCGCCGAAAGCGCGGATGCGCGTGCTCACGCGAATCTTCCCGGACGGGATCCACGTCCCCGACTTCTTCTTCGGCAAGAACATCGTCCACCTGCCGACGGCGAAGTGCCACATCTACACGACGACGACGGGGGCGATGAAGAACGCCTTCGGCGGTTTGCTGAACACCCGCCGCCACTACACGCATTCCTGGATCCACGAGACGCTGGTCGATCTGCTCGCCATTCAGAAGGAGATCCATCCAGGGCTGTTTGCGATCATGGACGGCACGACGGCCGGCAACGGTCCCGGTCCGCGGACGATGCACCCCGTCGTCAAGAACGTGATGCTGGCGTCAGCCGACCAGGTGGCCATCGATGCGGTGTCGGCGAAGATGATGGGGTTCGATCCGATGGCGATCGACTACATCCGTCTGGCCCACGAAGACGGGCTCGGCGTTGGCGACCCCCGCGACATCACGATCGTCGGCGACGTGGACGCCGCGCGCGAGAACTGGCGGTTCCAGGTCGGCAAGAATCTCGTCCGCCTCGGCGGCGGGGATCTGATCTGGTTCGGGCCACTCAAGCCGTTTCAGAAGCTGTTCTTTCACACGCCGCTCGTCAACGGGTTCATTCTCGCCAGCGACGTCTACCACGATTTCTACCGCTGGCCGCTCATCGACCGCCGGGTCTTCGAACGGTGGTGCGAGACGACCGACTGGGGGCAGATGTTCCTGCGCTACGCCCAGATGGGCCCCCAGGGCGACCCCGCGCCGGCGGCGCCCGCCGACCGGCTGCCGGCGGTTCCCACGGCCTCCACGATCCACTAGACTCTCGGCGCAGAGGAGCGTGCGCCATGAATTACGGCCGTCTCGTTCTCGCGGCGGTTGTCGCGACCCTCGTGGATGCGTGCTACGGGTTCGCCGTGTACGGACTGCTGCTGGCGAGTGACTTCGGGCGGTATCCCGGCGTCTACCGGACCAGCGAGGCCGGCCAGGCGTACCTGCCGCTGATGTTCGCCGGCCTGTTCGTGGCGATGCTCGTCGCCACGGCGATCTACGCCAAAGGGTACGAAGGGGGCAGCGGCGCGGCCGAGGGGCTCCGGTTCGGCGTCATGCTGGGCATCTTCGTCTTGTTCGCCTTCAGCGGCGTGAACTATGCCATCCTCAACATCGGCCGGCGCCTCGCGCTGTACGCCGGTATCGCCGGGCTGATCGAGTGGACGATCATCGGCGTCGTGATCGGCCTCGTGTACAAACCGGCTCCGACATCAGTCCGTCGCGGCGCCGGAGTATGATCGAAGCTGCATGACGATCGCCGTGAAGCCCAAGGGCGGCCTCGAAGACATCGTCGCGACCTCATCGGCGATCTGCTATCTCGACGGTGACCGCGGGGTGCTCGCCTACTGCGGCTACGACATCCACGATCTGGCGCGCCATGCGACCTTCGAAGAAGTCTGTTACCTGTTGTGGCACCGCCGGCTGCCGACGCGCGCCGAACTCGGCGATCTGCAGTCGCAGCTCGCGGCGGCGCGCGCGCTGCCCGACCCGATCCTGCGGTTGATGCGCACGCTGCCGCCCGGCAACGGGATGGACCTTCTGCGGACCCTGACCTCGGCGCTCGCGCACTACGATCGCGATGCCAGCGACAATTCGGGCCCGGCCAACGACCGGAAAGCCGTTCGCTTGACCGCTCAACTCAGCTCGATCGTCGCGGCGCTCGGACGGATGCAGCACGGCGGCGGACCGATCGCGCCGGATCCCGTGCTGAGCCATGCCGCCAATTTTCTGTACATGCTGAGCGGCGAGCGGCCCAGTGCGCTCGCGACGCGCGCCTTCGATGTCGCGCTCATCCTGCACGCGGACCACGAGCTGAACGCGTCGACCTTCGCCGCGCGGGTCGTGGCGGCGACCCTCACCGATCTCCATTCGGCGATCGTCGCCGCGATCGGAGCGCTGAAAGGCCCGCTGCACGGCGGCGCCAATGCCGACGTGATGCGGCTCCTCATCGAGATCGGGTCCGACGCCCCGGGCCGAGCCGAAGCAGTCGTCAGCGCGAAGCTGGCGCGCAAGGAGAAAATTCCCGGCTTCGGGCATCGCGTCTACCACACCGAAGATCCGCGCGCGACCCATCTGCGCCAGATGTCGCGCGATCTCGGACAGCGGGCCGGCATGCCGATCTGGTTCGAGCTGTCGCAGCGCATCGAAGCGCTCGTCAAGGCGGAAAAGCAGCTCAATCCCAACGTCGACTTCTATTCGGCGTCCACGTACCACGCGCTCGGCATCCACGTCGATCTGTTCACCCCGATCTTCGCGGTGAGCCGCATCGCCGGGTGGACGGCGCACGTGCTCGAGCAGTACGCGAACAACCGGCTGATCCGGCCGCGCGCGGAGTACATCGGCCCCGAGTACCCGCAGCGGTACGTTCCCGTGGAGCAGCGTTGACGCTGGAGACCGGAATCGGGTAGTGGACCCTCAGCGCATTCGGAACTTTTCGGTCATCGCGCACATCGATCACGGCAAGTCGACGCTCGCGGACCGCTTCCTCGAACTGACCGGCGCGCTGCAGGCGCGCGAAATGGAAGCGCAGGTGCTCGACGCGATGGATCTCGAGCGCGAGCGCGGCATTACCATCAAGGCGCATCCGGTCCGGTTGGCCTATACGGCCCGCAACGGCGACCCCTATGTCTTGAATCTGATCGACACGCCGGGGCACGTCGATTTCTCCTATGAGGTGACCCGATCGCTGGCGGCGTGCGAAGGCGCGCTGCTGCTCGTCGATGCGTCGCAGGGTGTGGAGGCGCAGACGCTGGCCAACGCCTATCTGGCGGTCGAGAACAACCTCGAGATCATCCCGGTCATCAACAAGATAGACCTTCCCGGCGCGCAGCCGGAGGAGACGCGCCGCCAGATCTCCGAGATCATCGGTCTCGACGGCGACCACGCCATCCTGGCCAGCGCCAAGGTCGGCACGGGCGTGCCCGCCATCCTGGAAGCCATCGTCGAACGGCTGCCGCCGCCCGCCGGCCATCCCGACGCGCCGCTCAAAGCGCTGATCTTCGACTCGTGGTACGACGCGTACCGGGGCGTGGTGATCGTCATCCGCGTCATCGACGGCGTGATCCGGCCGGGCATGAAGATCCGGCTGATGGCGCAGCGGCAGGACTATGAATCGCTGCAGCTCGGCATCTTCACGCCGAAGGCGGTCGAGGTGGACGAGCTCGGCGTCGGCGAAGTCGGGTTCCTCGTCGCGAACATCAAGAACGTCGGCGACGCCAAAATCGGCGACACGATCACGGAAGCCGCCCGGCCGACGCTCGAACCGTTTCCCGGATTCAAAGAGCTCAAGCCGATGGTGTTTGCGGGCCTCTATCCGGTTGAAGGCCACCAGTATCCGGAGCTGCGCGACGCACTCGAAAAACTGCGGCTGAACGACGCCTCGTTTTTCTACGAGCCCGAGACCTCGGCCGCACTCGGCTTCGGATTCCGGTGCGGCTTCCTGGGCCTGCTCCACATGGAGATCGTCCAGGAGCGGCTCGAGCGCGAATTCAACATGGACCTGGTGACGACGGCGCCCGGCGTCCTCTATCGCGTGACGACGACCGATGGACAGGTGCACGAAATCGACAGCCCGGCGAAGCTGCCGGAGGCCGGCCGGATCGAGATAATCGAGGAGCCGGTCATCACGGCCATGATCCTCACGCCGGCCGAGCACGTCGGCGGCATCCTGCAGCTCTGTCAGGACAAGCGCGGCGTGCAGAAGTCGCTGGAATACCTGGCGGCCGACCGCGTGCTCATCACCTACGAGCTGCCGTTCAACGAGGTCGTCCTCGACTTCTACGACAAGCTCAAGACGCTGTCCCGCGGCTACGCGTCGCTCGACTATCATGTAACGGGATACTGGCCGTCGCCGCTCGTCAAGCTCGACATTCTCGTGAACGGCGACCCGGTTGACGCGCTCTCGGTCATCGTGCACCGCGACATGGCGTACGAACGCGGGCGCGCCCTGGCCTCGAAAATGCGCCAGTTGATTCCGCGCCAGATGTTCGAAGTGGCGATTCAGGCGGCGATCGGGGGCCGGGTGATTGCGCGCGAATCGGTCAAGGCGATGCGCAAGAACGTCCTCGCGAAATGCTACGGCGGCGACATCACGCGCAAACGCAAGCTGCTCGAGAAGCAGAAGGAAGGCAAGAAGCGCATGAAACGCGTCGGCAAGGTCGAGATTCCGCAGGAGGCGTTTCTTGCGGTCTTGAAAATGGGCACCGAGCAGGAGTAAAGCGAACGATGGCGACCGTGACAGCCAAACCACCTTTCAAGAAATCGACGCTGCGGGAGTACTTCGAGTCGATCGTCATCGCGGTGATCCTGGCGCTGTTCATCCGCACGTTCGTCGTCCAGGCCTTCAAGATTCCGACCGGGTCCATGGAGGAGAACCTCCTCATCGGCGACCACCTGCTCGTCAATAAGTTCGTCTTCGGGCCAATCGCCACCGGCGCCGAGCGGACGCTGCTCCCGGTCACCGACATCAGGCGCCGCGACGTCATCGTCTTCAAGTATCCGGAGGAGCCCGACCGCGATTTCATCAAGCGCGTGATCGGGTTGCCCGGCGAAACGGTGGAGCTGAAGGAAAAGAAGGTGTACATCAACGGGAAGCCGCTCGATGAACCCTACGTGCATTTCCTGCAGCCGCCCTCCAGCGAATCGGAATTCCACGAGGTGACCTCGTTCGACGTGCGGGAGCGGTACGGTCCGGTGACCGTGCCGCCCAATCAGTACTTCGTGATGGGGGACAACCGGGACAACTCGCAGGACAGCCGCTACTGGGGATTCCTGCCGCGGGATTACGTCAAGGGCAAAGCGGTGGTGATCTACTGGTCCTACGAGGCCGGACGCGAGGACTATCAGGACGAGAGCGCGGGCGCGACGGCGCGCGGGGCGATTTCAGTCTTCGCCCACTTCTTCACCCGCACGCGCTGGGACCGGATGCTGCACCAGATCCGCTGATGAAGTCGCTCATCAGCCTGGCGGTCGCCGCGCTCGTCACCTACGCCGCCTGGAACGTCGCCAACGCCTGGTTGACGTATGTCCGATTCAAAGATGCCGTGACGCAGGCCTCGCAGGCGGGCGACGCGCTGACGCCGGATCAGCTGCGTCAGAAAGTGCTCGCGCTGGCCGCGCAATACTCCGTGCCAGTCGACGCGGAGTCCTTGACCGTTGCCCGTGACCGGGCGACCCATCACACCGTGATCGACGGGCAGTACCAGCAGCGCCTTGCCGTGCTGCCCTGGTACGAGTACCCGTACACGTTCACGTGGCACGTCGACACGTTCGTGCTCGCCGGTCTGAGATAAGCGTCACGCCGGCTGCAGCTGCGCCAGCTCGTGCCGCACCGCCGCGACATAGGCCGGATCGTCAATCGATCCCAGGTTGATCTCGACGTTCAGGCGGGCCCCCTCGAGCCCGGCGCGGAGGAGCGCCGTGGCGACGCCGGTGTCGCTCGATGCACCGGCGTGGCCGTGTGCCGCGACGATCTGCGCGTCGCGCAGCGCCGCCGCTGACAGACGCATGACCTCGAGCGGGACGTCGGTCGCCCCCCGCAGCGCTCGCCGGATGGCGTCGGCGCGGTCACGCTTTTGATCGGCGGTCGCCTTGGGCAGCTTGTACGCTGCGACCACCCGCATGTACGCGTCGGTATCCGCGTCGATCGCGTCGGCCAGCCGCTGTCCCGACCCCGCCAGATGCGCCGCCGCCGCCGCCAGCGCCGCGCGGTCGTCGGCCGAATTCGATCGGGTTTTCGGCAGGCCCGCGACCATCCGCAACAACGAGACGCCGATCGCCGCCGCCACGGCCGCCGCCGACCCGCCCCCCGGCGTCGGATCGGGCGACGCGAAGGCGGCGAGCAGCTCGCCGAGTGGCGTGTTGATCAGCATGACACGATGGTTCCCTTCTTGACGACGCACCTGATGACGTCGACGCCGACGCGGATCAGATCGATCGGCGGTCCGCCGACGACGACCGCGTCCAGCTGTTTGCCGACCTCGAGACTGCCCACCCGATCGTGCCGGTCGAGCGCGTACGCCGCGTTGATCGTGGCGGCGACGAGCGCTTCCTCGAAGGTCAGGCCCATGCCGAAGCAGGCCAGCGTCATGGCGAACGGCATCGACGGCGAAAAGCCGGCGCCGGGGTTGACGTCGGTGGCCAGCGCCACCGGCACGCCCTGCTCGATGAGCAGCCGGGCCGGCGCATATCGACCGAGTTTCAGATAAAAAGAGGCGATGGGCAGCACGGTGCCCACCACACCGGCGGCCGCGAGCAGCGCGGCGTGCGGCGCGTCGACAAAGACCAGGTGATCGGCCGATCGCACGCGCAGCTCCGCGGCCACCGCGGACCCGCCGCTGGCCGCGAGCTCGTCCGCATGGATGCGCAGTTTCAACCCCGCCGCCCGCGCGGCCGCCAGGATCGCGCGCGCCTCGTCGGGCGTGAACACGTCCTGCTCGCAGAAGACGTCGCACCATTCGGCGAGGCGCTCCCGCGCGACGGCGGGAATCATCCGCTCGATCACCAGGTCGACGTACGCCCGATGATCGTCCCGGTACTCCCGCGGGATGTCGTGCGCCCCCATGAAGGTCGGCGCAATCTCGACCGGATGGCTGGCGGCGAGCGTCCCGATGACGCGCAGCATCTTCAGCTCGTCCTCGGTGGTCAACCCGTAGCCGCTCTTCGCCTCGCACGTCGTCGTGCCGCACCGCAGCATCTCGTCGAGCCGCGGGCGCGTGGCGGTCGCCAGCTCGCGCTCGGTCGCGGCCCGTGTGGCGATGACCGTGCTGAGGATCCCGCCCCCCTCCGCGGCGATCTCGGCGTAGGAGGCGCCGCCGAGGCGCTGTCGCAGCTCGGCGCGGCGGTCGCCCGCGAAGACGACGTGGGTGTGCGGATCGACGAAGCCGGGGACGACCGACCCGCCGGCGGCGTCGAGCACGGTCGCGTCCGGCGTGAGCTGCACCTGCTCGGCGACCAGCGTCTCGACCCCGACGAAGACGATCTCGCCTCGATGCGCGGCGACGGCGCCGCGGGCGATCGCGTGCGGATCACGCTGACGCGCGCCGGCGCGGGGTGCCGGGCCGGTGCAGGTCAGCACCTCGGAGGTGTTGTGGATCAGGCAGTCGGCAACGATCACTTCACGCGATGCAGCAGGACCCGGTCGTCCCGCTCCCGCGATTCCTGCTCGCGCACGTACTCGAGGGTGTTCTT
This sequence comes from Vicinamibacterales bacterium, assembly GCA_051985095.1. Classification (GTDB taxonomy): domain Bacteria; phylum Acidobacteriota; class Vicinamibacteria; order Vicinamibacterales; family CAVVIG01; genus Gp6-AA45. The sequence continues at coordinate 7,790 of JBPYEE010000082.1, forward strand.
CAACGTCTGGATCGTCGCTTCGATCGTCGTCTCGACGTCCCTGCGTTTCAGCTTCAGGCCGTCGATCTCGCACTGAATGTCTTCGAGGCGCGCCTGGGCCTTTTCGAGGAGCAGATCGGATCGGCTCTCGGCGTCCCGGATGATTCGCTTCGCCTCGTCTTCCGCGTTCGCCTTGATGTCGTCGGCCAGCTTCTGCGCCGTCATCAGCGTGGTCTTGAGGTTCTTTTCGTGCTCGCGGTGCTCGCTGATGAGCGCCTCGAGTCGGGCGACATCCTGACGGAGCCGGTCGGTCTCTCGAAGCGCCTGCTCGTAGTCGTCGGCGACGGCGGCAAGAAAGGCCGTGACTTCGACCTTGTCGAACCCGCGGAGGCCGGATCGGAACCGCTGCTGGCGAAGGTCGAGAGGACTGACGTTCATGCGGATTGGTTCTCCGGAGGGCTTATCGGTCCGAGGGCGGCGTGAGGACAGGGCCGGATCAAACATGGGGACGGCTCCCGAAAATCGCTGTGCCGACCCGCACGAGCGTCGCGCCTTCCTCGATTGCCACCTCGAAGTCGTGACTCATGCCCATCGACAGCTGGTTCAACATCGAGCGGTCCACGCGGCGTGCCTGGAGCCGTTCGCGCACCTCATTGAGTCTCCGAAAATACGGACGCGCCTGGTCCGCGTCTTCCACCGCCGGCGGCACGATCATCAGGCCAATCACCCGCACCGCCCGCGCCGCGCCGGCGGC
>JBPYEE010000083.1:0-12568 GCA_051985095.1 Vicinamibacterales bacterium
AGGGCGTGGCGACACCGGCGCTTTGCGCCTGGCCGAAGAACTCCGTCGTCGTCTTCGAGGTGCCGAACGCCGGCACCGATACGAGCGCGCCTCCACCCCCTGGCGTCGTGCCAGTCAGGTAAATCACCTGACCGTCAGAGGAGACGGCGATCCCGTTTGTGCGAACACCCGGGAGGTCGACATCGATGCGGCCCACGGCCTTGACCTCACCCTGGATCGTCAGCCGGACGATGGTGTTGTTCCCGCGATTCAGCACATACATGTCCGAGCCGCCACTGAGGGTCGTGTTGCTTGCGAAGCTGCCCGAGGAGACCTCACGCGTGGTTGGAGCCACGTCAATCGGCGTATCGAAGAAACGCGTCCTTATTTCGCGCGAAGTCGCCACAAACTTCGTCCCGTCGTCCGTAATGTCGAGCACCACCAGACGGTTTGCCTTCGGATCTGCGATGAAGAGGATGCGCGCGGGCACCCAGTTGAATACGAGGCCCTCCCGGGCTATGACGTCGGAGGCCGTTGACTCCGCCGTCGCACGGTCGATTGCCCCAATCGGCGTAAGGGTTCCAGCCGGTGCGAGCGCGTCGACGCCCTTCAGCACATTGACCTGCACGACGCTGCCGTCGGCTTCGACCGCTGCGAAGACCGCGCGGCCGGTCAGGTCTGGTGCCTTGGTCAGGATCGCGGTTCCAAGCGCGGCTGACGTGAGGCCGTGCGTGGCACCCGGGCGGTTGGTCTCGTTGCCGGCGAAGACTCCGCCCGCGACCGTGTCGGGTGCGCCGGCCAGGGGAAAGCCCTGCGGATCGAGCACCGTAATGGTGCCTTCACCCCCCGCGCCGTTTGGCGCATTGGCCAGCCAGGGCCGGCCGTTGCCGTTGTTGAGCGAGATGCCGGTGGGTAGGCTCGCCGCCGGGAGATCCTGCGTGGCCGCCTGCGGCTCGGTGACGCTGTTGAGAAACGCCGGGCTCTGCGCTGTGTACACCTGCACAGCGCCACCGAGCGCCGTCGCCTGGCCGCCGGCCGTCGCAAAATCGAACGGGACGACGAGGGCATCGCTCGCTGGGTCAATCGAGAGAATGGTTCCCTCCGGGTCATTCGGACGGGCAAGCGGCGCGCCAAAGTTCGACGTGCTGGCGACGAGCACCCGGTTCGGCGCCAGGACGCTGCCGGTTGCCGTAAAAGGCACGAACGCAGCCTTGTCGTGAAGCGGACTACCGGTCAGGAAGCTGCCGACCTCCGAGACCGCGCCGGCTCCGGGTATCCCCGTCGCAATCAGCCTGGCGTGCAGCGTGCTGAACTGCGGCGGCCGATCATCGTTCTGGTCATCTGTGGCTGCGTTCGAGCGCATCACCTGCACGCTCAACGCGACCGCGACTATGGCGCTGGTTGCACAAAAACCGAACAGGAATGTCGGGGTGGACGCCTTCCCCATTTCGCATTTCCTTTCCAGACACGGGAAGTGTCTCGATCGTCGTGGAAAAACGAAAAATGGCGTCGCCTCCGGCGGAGCCCAAGCAACTCGCAGTTACCAGCGGCGACCGAGGAACGCCGCGCAGGAGACTAACACAAGCCCCGCCACGATTCTGCAGTTTTCGGCCGAACATCGAAGCCCGATCGCGACACCAGATTCGGGAAGCGGACGTGGTTATTGAAAGAGGAGATCCGCTGCCTGCGCCACTATCTTGGCGCAGCTTGCGGCCACTTACGTTCTGGCAGGCGGGACGCAGGAAGCCCCGGAGGTCATTTATCAACTGCAGGCGTCAGCGAGCCAGACGTCGACACTGGCCTATGGCCTATGTATATGCCGCCCTTGGCGAGAAGGGGCTTGACCTTCCTGTGGCCGGGAAGGCTGACCCTCGCTGTGATCGACGCGGCGCAACAAGTGGTGAATCGTAGGTCGCCGAGGATCAGGTCCCAACGCTCTTCATGCTTCAAGCGTAAGACGATCGGAGACGTCAGCTCGTACGCCTTCTCCAGGCGAATTGTGATTGCGACCTCGGAATCAGCAGATCAAATCAATTGAACCGAAGGGTGATCTGAAGAAACATCCGGTCGAGAACCGGCAGACACCGCGTGGTTCGGAAGGTTGATCCACTGTAGAACCCCTCGTGCCAGTGATCGATGCTGGTTGACGGCCAGCGTGCTGGAGTCAGTTGACGACGTCACAGATCGCGAAACTCATTCAGACGGCCCGCCACTTGTAGTGCCCTCAATTGCAACCACATGCACAGCGCCTGTTGAATTCCCGCTGTAGAACCCACCTCCGACTGACGCGCAGTCTGATTCTTCGTAGCCGGCCCGCAACGCCGCGAAAGGCTTCAGTGGTCGTGAGTCGGTGACTGGATTCACGCGATCGGTCCAGCGAAGCGCGACTGCCCGCGTGTGTCGCTTCGCTCACTGGTCGGTGTCGTCGCGTTGGTGGCGGGACTCGAATCATGAATCGTTTCCGGCGGCGACCGGCTGACCTACAGCTTCAACAGCCGCTCGCGGATAATCCGCGATTGAAGCCGGCTGACTTGCAGGCGCTGACCATTTGAGAGCAACGCAAGATGCGTCCCTCCGGGCATGACGCTGACCTTGGCGATGCAGTCGACGTTGGCGAGCGTGCCTCGTCCGAGTCGGAGGAACTGCCCTTGAGGCAGTCGGCCTTCCAGATCCTTCAAGCGATAGGTAATCGAATGCCGCTCGTTCTTGATCGTGGTCAGATGGAGCAATTGACCATCGGCGACGATCGAAGCGATCTGCGTCACGGGGACCAGCACGATCTCGTCGCGCTTGCGGACCGGAATCCGCTCGAGCACCGCTGCGCCGGTGGCCGACTCATACGCACTGATCGCCGCCCCGAGGCGGACGCCCTGTTCGGCCACGATTTCGGCGTGCTCGACACGTTCCTGCGCGCGGTTGATCGCCTCGCGCAGCCGTGCCTTTTCGACGGGCTTGAGGAGATAGTCGACGGCATTGACTTCAAACGCGCGCACCGCGTACTCGTCGTACGCGGTGACGAACGCGATCAGGGGCATCGCGGCCTTCTTCAGGGTGCGCACAACGCCGATCCCGTCGAGCTCCGGCATCTGGAGATCAAGCAGGGCGAGATCCGGATGGTGTTTCTCGATCAGCTCCACCGCTTCTCGTCCCGATTCCGCCTCGCCGACGATGACCACATCGTCGAACGATCGAAGGAGGGCGGTGAGGAACGACCGTGCCGGTCGTTCGTCGTCGGCGATGACGACCCGCAGGCGTGCATTCACGAGGCGCTCCGGCTGCTGCGGGACAGCGGCACCAGCGTCGCTGGCGTGTTGCGCTCGGCCGGAAGCCGCATCTCGACAGTCGTACCGACGCCCCGCGTACTGACGATCGAGAGCGAAGCGGCCGGTCCGTAATGGGCGGCGAGCCGCCGCTCGACATTGGCGAGGCCGACACCCGCCGCTCGTCCGCGACGCAGTTCCGCCGCGGTCGCTCCCCTGCCCGCGTCGCTGACGACCAGAATCAGCCTCGGTGCGTCGCCGGTCCCGTCTTCAAGGCGGGCCATGACGCTGACGTCGCCGCCTTTGCGCCTGGGCGCGATGCCGTGCTTGACGGCATTTTCGACGATCGGCTGCAGCAGCAAGGGAGGAATGCGAAACCGTCGCAGGTCCGCGGGCACATCGATCTGCACCGAGAGACGCTGTTCGAATCTCGCGCGCTCGATCTCGAGGTAGGACTCGATGACGTCGAGCTCACGTCCCAGCGTCGTGAATGCCCCTTCCGAACGCAGGACGCCGCGCAACAGCGCAGTGAGGCGCAGCAGGGTGTCGAGGGCACGTTCGGGCGCCGTCTGAATCAGATAGCCGATCGTCGTCAGCGCATTGAAGAGGAAGTGAGGATTGATCTGTGACCGAAGCGCGCGCAACTCCGCCTCCGTCGCCAGCTTCGACATCTCGTGTTCGCGCAGTTGACGCGCATAGCGCTCGCGCGAGAGCCGAAGGGCGTCGATCCGGCGCCCCAGGAGCGCCGCAATGGCTTCGAGCGCGGCGTGGTCACCGGACAACAGCCGGCGGCCGCCCGTTAAGCCGGACACCTCGAGCGCGTACTGAGGCGGCTCTGTCACGGGGATGGAGACGGTCGCCGACGTGGCACCCAGGTGCAATGTGGATCCCGACGCGTCCGAAGCATCCACCTGCTCCCGCCAGATCACGCGCTGCGCGCTCAGGTTGGGCCGCAGGTCGGCGCAGGCGCGGTCGAGCATCGACCCGATGTCCTGTTCACTGCGCGCATGGCGCGTGATGTCCGCGATGAGCGCGTCGTAATCGGGCCGATCGAGCACGACCGTGTCGACGAACCAGGCGATGCCGTCGCGGAGGCGCGGGTAACAGAGCGCGGTCGCCACCCACAGGACGACGAGGCTGCCGACCTCGCGCGCGCCGCCCAACGGTGCGCCGACCGACGTTCGGTGGAGGGCGGTTACGCTCAGGAACGCGGCGGTCACCAGCGCCAGCAGCGTCAACGCCCGCTTGAGAAAGAGATCGGCGAGCGCAAACGGATAATCCTGGTAGAGAATCGCGAGCGCAAGCGGTACCGAGGCATGATGTCCCAACAGCTCGACGGGCCAGGTCGCATCCCCTTGATGCACTCCGCTCAGATGGCGGGCCGATACGGCAAAAACCGACAACGCGGCCACCCACAATGCGCGACGCGCCCCCGGCTGTCTGCGCGTGAGTGCCGCGACGGGAATCGCCAGTGCGATATACGCGTACGTCAGCAGCCGCATGCCGAGCGATGACGGGACGGGTGTGCCGGTCCACCAGGCTCCCACCTGGAGCAGGGCGGCGAGCGTGCTGACCGCGTACGCGGCGCACGCCACGACGAGCCGCAGTCGGCCGCGGACCGAATCCTGTTCGCCGCGAAGAACGGATTGCACGACAACCGCCGGCAGGAAGCCCAGCGCGGCGAATCCGGTGCAGGTGAGCACCGCGAAGGAGCCCTGCACGCCGAGTTTGGGCAGGGCATACGCCGGCAAGGCGCTCAAATTCCAGATCAGGCCGAGAACCGCGGTCGCCAGCAGCAACGGATCGCGCGGGCGTGTGCCCGTAGAGTCCGCGCTCCCGACGACCATCGCGAGGAGCATCGCGTAGAGCACGGCCCCCGTGCTCAAGCCGACAAGATTCAGCAGCTCGCTCATAGCCGGCGGTGACACGGTACGTCGATCGGCAGTTCAGTGGAACACGAACCCATACAGTGGTCGATTTTCACGAACAAGCGGTCAAGCCAACCACATCAATGGTACTTCCGACGACTGTCGGCCTGCTGGTCCCCGCTCGCGGGCGCTGGACGGACGCTCATGATTCCGATCCGACCGCTCGTGCCGTTTCACTCGTCCCAAGATTCCGGCTCGCTGCATGGAGCGCGTGCGAACGCAGTCACCGCGAGTCACGGTGAACGCCCGGATTGGTGTCGCGGTTGTCGGACTCAGGCGATGGTTGATCCGGGTGCAAACGGTTCGGCGCCGCAAGAGCTGGGCGGTGCCAGCACCGTGCAAGGCACCATTACCGATCCGGCGGGCGGGGGTGATCCAGGTGGTCGAAGGCAAGCTCAGCAATCCGATGTCCGGCCTCAGCCGCACCGTGGTGACCGATGCGACGGGCAAGTTTGTCTTTCGGAACCTGCCGCCGAACCCCTACCACCTCGCGGCCGACAGGCAGGGTTCAATAGGGTCGACCGGGGACATCGCCGTGCGATCCGGCGCCCCGTCCAGGTCAATCTCACGCTCGAGCTCGGCGTCCAGAAGCGATCTCGCTCGTCGGCCATGCCGAGTCGTACTCGAGCGTGACCCGACGGCGCATGCCGCTATTGACGCCGCGCACATCGAGAACATGCCCTCGAAGCGCAGCCTGAACCAATCGTGACCCTCGCCTCACCCGGCATGGCGGCAGACTCCAGCGGATTCTTCAATCCCGTGGGGATCATGCCCAGACCCAGTTCTCCATCGCCAATCAACGGGTGACCGATCGATCTTTTCAGTCGGTGGCGGGAACGGGCGCATGGGCGATCTGCCGCAATCAGTGAGCGGCTTGCCGCCCGCGATCCGGTGATCGCCGATCAGCGTCCGCGCGGCCGTAACCACAGATTCGGCGCTGGCGCCGACCGTCTCGGTGGCGCAGCCGTCGAGATCGTCACCTCCGACAGTGCACCGCTGCGCTCACACAGGCGTCAGATTTGGACCCGATTTTGCTCTTCAGGGATTCGGGAGCTTTCGATTGAGCACGTTGGTTTCGATCGCTTGTGGCGCGCTCACCGAATCGGGGTTGTTTCAACCAAACGACGCGCTCGCATTCGATTGGCGCACCATCTTCGTGGTCGAAGGTCGCGGCCAGGGCGAGGAGAAGGCGTGAAATTCTCGAACGACCGACCTGATGTATACGGAGCGCAGATCGAATTGCGCGCGGTGTACGCACGAATCAGCCGGATGCTCTCGTTCGGACCAGGTGAACACACCGGGTGGGGCTCGGGATGCGTTCGCTGTTAGTCGCCTTCGTCGTCTGCATGCAGGCCACCGCTCAGAGCCCGGCGTCTTTCCGGACGATCGCGAGGGGAAGCGACAGCAAGATCGCCTTTCATCGCGAAGTCGTGGCGCGCACCGGCGGCTGGTGGCAATTCATCTGGCACGAGCACAGCGGGTCGTTCGACTTTCCCACAGTAGACTTCTCACACGAAATGGTGATTGCCGTGTTCTGCGGCAAGGCTGAGCCGGGAGCATCCATCGAGATCGTGAGCGTCGTGCACGGAATCAACGCCATCGTCGTCAGTTATCGGGAACATCGCACAGCCGGCGCGCCAGTCAAGCTGCCCACGTTTGTCACTCCATTCCACATCGCAGTCGTTCCCGCGACCCGATCGTCGGTGACATTCGTCAAGCTCACCGCTCCTTGACACCGGCGGTCATCAGCCTGCCACGCACCCGCAGTCGTTCGGAACATCGCCGCTGATCGATCTCGGACGAGGCCAGACGGAAGCCCGACTCACAATCTCTTGCCCGCCCGTATTCGCTGCTTCAGCTCCTCGAGGGATTCGAGAAGACCGTGATGGACGGGCGAACGCGACGGGCCGCGCCGTTTTTACGGAGTCTGCGGAGTCGGGTCTGGCGCCAGCTGCACCTGGACCGGTGTGTCGGCTGGGAATCGAACCTCCTGGCCTTTGCCGAGGATGTTGGTGTAGACACTGCGCGCCGCGCCAAGTGTGGAAAACGCAATCCCGATCGGCTGCCATATCTGTCCGACCGCCAATCCGATCACGCCAAAGCCGATCAGCCCGCCGAGGCCGCGCCCGATCGGATTGCCGCCGCCCGCCGACACCGACGTGGAGCGGGCACCAACCGGACTGTGTTCAAATCCGCGCCCCTCGCCCTGATCCGCCGACGCACGCAGCGCGAGCAGGGCGAGCGCGGGTTCGACGAACCGCGTCTTCGAATTCTTCACCGCCGCGCCACCCTCGTCGTCCAGCGCGACCGGCGTATCGGCACTGACGTCCACCGCGTGCAGCGAGGCCAGCAGCGGCGTCGACTCGTGGTCCGGCGGCTCAACCCGTTCGAACAAGAAGCGCAGTTCACCGTTGCGGTGAAAACGCCGCGCCGGGCGCGCAAACGTCACTTCGCCAGTCAGCCTGGTCCCTTCAGGAAAGATCAGGCGACCGTCTTCGGCGAACACCGGCGCGCTGACAATCGCTTCCAGTGGAAATCCGCGCGGCGTCGACCGCGAGTCGAGCGTCGTCAGCAAGCGAGCGGTCAGGATCGAATCGGGCTTCGGCATCGTGCCCTCCGGCGCCGCCGCGTGCGTGGGCGCCGTGCCAAAACTGACCGACGATTCGAGCTCCGCATCGTAGACGGTTCCCTGGCGCAGCACCTGCGGGTGGTACGGCAGCCGGTCAATCGCCCACTGCTTCAGCCGATCCATCCGGCCGGGAGTCTTGACCGTGGCGACCGCGTCGGCAACTCTCTGCTTCACCCCGGCAACCGCCTCGGCCGCGCGCGACTTCGCGTCGGCTTTCGCGCGTGCGACCGGGCCTGCGTCGGCGTGGGTCTCGAGTGGATGCGTCGTTGCCCGTACAACCTGCGGGGTTTCATTTTTCGCGATCGTGTTAATCGGCGTACGCTGGCCGTCGCGGACGACGCTTTCGAAGCGCAACTCGATCGTTCGATGCGGCGAGAAATCGCCGGCCGTCATCGCTAGCAGTCGCGCCGTCTTGGAGGGTTGCTCGAGCTTCGTGATCCGCCCTTCGACAAGCGTGCCAACGGGCAGGACGATGCGGTCGTATGAATAGACGGGTTCGGTGACCCGCGCCGTGACCGTCTGTCCGACCTTGTGTACGGTCGTCTTGTCGACGAGCATCACGCGAAGCGCGCGGCCGGTGGGCAGGACAAGTTCGACGCCCGGATCGGTCTGCGCGGCAGCCGGCCGGCCGTGGACGAGACATGCGGCGGCCACCACGAGTCTCGCCAACGATCCCGTTCGCATGCCGCCATGCTACCGGAACTCAGCGAAAACGCGTGTAAGTAAGACGTCAATTGCCGTCCGACTTCAGCGACTCGGCGTCCTCGCGGACGCATGACTCATCAGGATTTCGGCCACCGGCAAACGTACGCGTTGAGGCTGCCCATGTCGAAATCGACTGCGGACGCGCTGCCGGCAAAAAGCCCCCGGCCGTGCTGAATCCGTTCATCGCCATGGCTGTTGAGGTCTCAATGCCTCCTGCTTCCTTCAGCCAGGCGGCCAGCGTTGTTTTGTGCGCCTTCGCCGTCTCTTAGCGCGGCGAAGCTCCGTCGTCGGTCCTTCTTGTCGATTGCGACGGCACGATTCGTTACCGATTGGCCCTATTGAGGCAAGGCTTGCGGGTATCTCTTGAGGCGACGTTTCAATCAGATGACGCGACCGACGTCGGTTTTCGCGAAATCCTGTCCCTTGAACAGGAGCGGCTCGCCCGCGGTGCGGGCCAAGGCGTACGCGAACAAATCGCCGACATTGAGGCCGGCGGCGTGCCGTCCCTTCCCGAAGCGGCGGTACGCGCGTCTCGCCTCGGCGACGTGATCGGCGTCAACCGGAACGACCACGACATCGGCCACGCGGAGCAGCGTGTCGAGTTCGCGCCCACCGGGTTCGCCTTTTCGGGTCTCAATGACGAGTGCGGTCTCGAGCAGGGTGGCCGCTGAGACGAAGCGGGTCGCGTCGTCCTCGAGTGCCGCCCGGAAGTCTTCAGCCTCAGGTTCGTCGAACAACAATGCGAGCAACGCCGAGGTGTCAAGCACCATTAGCGGGGGACCCCCCGCTCGTCGTACCCGAGAATCTCATCAGGAGCCCAATCGTCCACCGTCGCGAGGTTGGCGCAGCGTCGGGCGATCTCCCGGAGCTCGTCGCGCAGCGGGCGGCGCCGGGACCGGCCCCGCAGCCGTGTCAGCCGTTCTCGAAGCGCAACCACGACAGCTTTCGTTAGCGTTTCCCCGGTCCGGGCGGCGACTTCCCGAGCGAGGCGGTCAGCTTCCGGATCCTTCAGGCTGAGGGCCATGGGTTCATCCTCTCATCTAGAAGTAGATCATCAATATAGACATCATCACCGACGGCCCTGCTGTGCTCGTCCGACCGGCTCGCGTCCCTGGCGGTATGCGGCTCGTAGGCTTCGCGGACCTGTCGCGGCTCGGGCGCCGCCGCCGGTCATCCGAAGCTGGACCGGACCGTGGGCGCTCGAGCCCGATCGGTTGCTGGCCGTCTTGGCGTTGTGGGATACCAATTGTGCGCGGTGTGCCCGCCCACGCCGTTCGAACCCGATCGCGACAAGTTTCTGACTCCGCGTCAGTCGTCGCAGGCACGGCGGGGGAGGGTATCGTGCGACCTGTGGTCAGCGCGGCTCGGAGTCTCACGGCGGACGTCCGACTCTTGCTCGCCGCTCGAGTCGTCCGCCTGTTCGCGTACGGCGCGCTGTCCGTCGTCCTCGTCTTCTATCTTGTCGGCATCGGGCTCTCCGAAAAGAGCGTCGGAACGCTTTTCACCTTCACGCTTGTTGGCGATATTGGCGTGTCGCTGTTTCTGACCACGCGAGCCGATCGGATTGGCCGGCGGCACGTCCTGATGGCCGGCGCGGCCCTGATGACACTGGCCGGAGTGACGTTCGCGTCGACTCGGAGGCTGTGGCTGCTGCTGGTGGCTGGCACTCTCGGTGTGATCAGCCCGAGCGGCAACGAAGTCGGCCCGTTCTTGCCCATCGAGCAGGCTGCACTGTCGCACGTCGTGCCCGCGCCGGTCAGGACTGAGGTCTTTGCTTGGTACACGTTGGTCGGCGCGATCGCCACAGCACTGGGGGCCCTCGCAGGGGGTTTGTCACCACGCGTGCTGGGGGGTGTGACGGTTTCGAGCGTGAGAAGTTACCGGTTCGTCATCGTCGCGTACGCCGTGCTCGGCGTGGCTCTGCTGATCTTGTTCTCGCGGCTGTCCCCGGCCACCGAGGTGACGAGGGCGTCCGATCGGAGCGCGTTGCGGGCCGCACTCGACGGCCTGTCAGGTCTTGGCCATTCGCGTCGGACCGTGGCAACGCTGTCCGCCTTGTTTGCGCTCGATGCGTTCGGCGGCGGTTTCGTTGTGCAAAGCTTCGCCGCGTACTGGTTCTATCTCCGGTTTGGCGTGCGGATGGAGACGCTCGGCGTGATCTTTTTCTGGGCGAATGTGTTCGCAGGGTTTTCGGCCCTTGTCGCGTCACGACTCGCGTCGCGGTTCGGATTGCTGAGAACGATGGTCGCCACGCATCTGCCATCCAATGTGCTGCTGATCCTGGTCCCGCTGATGCCGACGCTGTCCTGGTCGGTGTTCGTCCTCCTCGTGCGATTCAGCATCAGTCAAATGGATGTGCCGACGAGGCAGTCGTATCTGATGGCCGTCGTCACTCCCGAGGAGCGATCGGCGGCGGCGGGCATTGCCGGGGTCGCGCGAACCCTCGGGGCTGCGATGAGTCCATTTCTTGTCGGGCTGATGTTTGCCCGCCCGGCCTTGATCAACGTTCCATTCTTCGCAGCGGGGGCTGTCAAGATTGGTTACGACCTCTTGCTATATCGACTGATGGCCGGCGTGCGCGTGCCCGGGCATGAGGGTGGGCGTGCCCGGGCCTCGATGCCGTAGCCCCGTCGGCGGCCGCCGCAGCCTATTCCTCCAGGCGGACACGTTCGTTCAGCCCCGCATCAGAAAAGAAAGGTTCGCGTCTGACGCAAACGTAGAAGGTGTCAGTCAACCCACGCGCCCTATGCCTTCGACGGCCGTCGCTCGAACGATTCGAGGAGCCCAGATTGCCCGCCAGATGGCGTTCGCCTTTCGCTAACGGTAGAGCTGTGCATTCTCGCGCCGAGGCGCCGCCACGCCTCGCCGCACGAGTGCAAAAGCCGATTCGCCGCCGATATACGCGTTAGCGAGAGAAGCCCACCGACCGAACAGTCGACTGAACGCGCGGAACACGCACCCGACTCCCCCGACTGACGCAGGGCAAGGCTGCAACTGGAGGCAATGACGGCGGCCGCCGCAGCGACTTCGTCATTGCCGTGGTGACGTTCGCCACGAGGGGATCGCGTTGACGACGCCCGCATAAAAACAACGCGCCGGCCGACGCGGGACCGTCGATCCCGGTTGGACGCACGTTTTCGACAGGAAAGGCGCCACCGCCGGTAGGGGATTACCGGCCACGCCTGCGCAGTGATTGGCGATAGCGGAGCCGCGCTCAGGCTGCCAACCACGGACTGACGTTCGGTGATCACGGCCGTCGCCAGACGCCAGTCCACAACCGACGACAGGAGGCAATCACGAAGAGTGAACGCCACGCGTTCACTGGCAAGGAGGAGTCATGAGTATTGGTCGATCAGTCCCACGATCCTGGAGCATTGCACTGGCGATGCTCGCCGTCGCTTCCACAATCGCATGGGCGACGATTCCAAACCTGTTCCCGTTCCAGGACTCGACGGGGCAGGTTGCGACGTTCAGTACCAACGGCGCCATTGACCCGACCAACCCGTTTTTTCAGAGCCTCGGAACGAACGGGCGAAGCTGTGGAAGTTGTCACGTGGCCGCCACGGCGTTCGGCTTAACGCCGGCCAACGCCCAGACGCGATTTCTGAACAGCAACGGCACCGATCCGCTGTTTGCGCCGATCGACGGCGCCAACTGCCCAAGTAGTGCGCCGGGCGAGGCCGACAGCCACAGCCTGCTGCTGAACAACGGGCTCATCCGCGTCTTTCTGCCGGTCCCGGGCAACGCGGAGTTTACGATTTCCGCGGTGCAAGACCCGTACGGGTGCGCCTCGGTCGAGGACGCCGGGCAGCAGATCATCTCTGTTTATCGACGTCCGCTGCCCACCACGAATTTGCGCTTTCTGAGCGCGGTCATGTTCGACGGCCGAGAGTCGGTCGTCAACGCGGCAACCGGTCAGGGGCTGCTCAACGACCCCTCGACGTTCATGACATTCCTGGGCGCGGATCTGGCGCACCAGGCAGTTGATGCCACTGTGGGCCACGCGCAAGCGTCGAAGGCACCGACGGACGAGCAGGTTGCCGCGATTGTCAATTTTGAGCTCGGCT
>JBPYEE010000084.1:0-8280 GCA_051985095.1 Vicinamibacterales bacterium
TGAATCCGTCCAACGTGTGCGCGGTAGAGCCGCTCGAAGGCAGAGTGATCCCCGCGGGCCGCCAGGACGACGTCCGGGTCGATCCGGGTGCCTGTCCGGGGAGGGCCGTCCAGCGCCATGACCGCAAGTGCCAAGCGTGACCTACTAACCAACTGTTTGGACGGGCTCGACTTGTCGAAAGGTTGTCAGGCCTGTTCCACGGCGCCGTGCACTTCGCGCCGCGACAGCGGGGCCGGTTTCGTCTTGCGTCCGGCGAGCCAGAGACGCGCATTCTCGATATACACGTAGTACACCGGCGTGATGTACAGGGTCAGGAGCTGTGACACCAGCAGGCCCCCCACGACCGCCAGACCCAGCGGGCGGCGCGACTCGGCGCCCGCCCCGAACCCCATCGCTATCGGCAGCGTGCCGACCAGCGCCGCCATCGTCGTCATCATGATCGGACGGAACCGGACGAGACACGCTTCATGGATCGCCTCGACCGGCGTCTTGTTGTGCACGCGCTGCGCCTCGACCGCGAAGTCGACCATCATGATGCCGTTCTTCTTCACGAGGCCGACGAGCATGATGACGCCGACGAACGCATAGAGGCTGAGCTCGGTCCGGAAGAGCAGCAGCGTGAGCAGCGCGCCGAAGCCGGCGGAGGGCAGGCCGGAGAGAATCGTCAGCGGATGCGTGAAGCTCTCGTACAGGATCCCGAGGACGATGTAGATCACGACGATCGCCATGATGAGAATCAGGCCGAGGCCGCGGAGCGAATCTTCGAACGCCTGGGCCGTTCCCTGGAACATCGTCGAGATCGTCGAGGGGACGCTCGTCAGCGCCGTCTGTCGAATGGCGTCGACCGCGTCGCCGAGCGCGTAGCCCGCTTTCAGGTTGAAGGAAATCGTCACCGACGGCAGCTGCCCGGTGTGGCTGACCGTCAGCGGCCCCGCATCCAGCCGCGTCGTCGTCACGGTGTTCAGCGGAATCAGCGGACCCATGGCCGCCCCGACCGGCACGTTCGCCGATCGGACGTAGAGCAGCGCCATCGCCGCCGGATCGGCCTGGAACTCCGGGGCCACCTGCAGGATGACCTGATACTGATTGTTCGGCGCGTAGATGAGCGAGACCTGCCGCGTGCCGTAGGCGTTGTAGAGCCCCGTTTCGACCTGAGTGGCCGACAACCCGAGCGCCGACAGCTTGTCGCGGTCCATCGTGACCTCGACCTGCGGATTCTTGATTTGGAGGTCGGTGCTGACATCCTCGATGCCGGGGATGTCGCGAACCTTCTCCTCGAGGATCGGGGCGTAGCGATAGAGCTCCGCCGTGTCGGTGTCCTGCAGCGTGAACTGGTAGAGACTGCGGGCGCCCTGCTGTCCGCCGAGATTGATCGGCGGCTGGTTGACCATGTAGACGCGAATGCCGGGGATCTGCGAGACCTTCGGCCGCAGATCGGCCATGATCTGTTCGACCGATCGTTTGCGCTGGCTCCGGGGCTTCAAATCGGCGTTGATCCGTCCCTGATTCAGACCGCCGCCGCCCGGCCCGGCGCCGACGTTGTTGCTGATGCCGGCGATATCGGGATCCTCCTCGACGATGGCCGCGACCTGCATCTGATGGCGCACCATCTCGTCAAAGCCGATGCCCTGGATCCCTTCGGTCGAGATCTGGAATCGACCCTGATCCTCGCTCGGGAGAAACCCCTTCGGGACGAGTGTGAAGAGGTAATAGGTGCCGATGAGCAGCGCCACCGACACCATCAACGTCGCGAACTTGAAGCGCAGACACGCCCGGAGCGTCACGTCGTAGAGCCTGAGCCACGCGTCGAACATCTGTTCGGTCACGTTGTAGAACCAGCCGTGCCGCTGCGCGTGGGGCGGTTTCAGGAAGCGGCTGCACAGCATCGGCGTGAGGCTGATCGAGACGACGCCCGAGACGAGGATCGCGACGCCAATCGTCACCGAGAATTCGTGCAGCAGCCGTCCGACGATCCCGCCCATGAACAGCACCGGGATGAACACGGCAGCCAGCGAGATCGTCATCGAGATGATCGTGAAGGAGATCTCCTTCGAGCCGTCGTAGGCCGCGCGCATCGGCGCCTTGCCCATTTCCATGTGCCGGACGATGTTCTCCAGCATCACGATCGCATCGTCGACCACAAAGCCGACCGACAGCGTCAGCGCCATCAGCGACAGATTGTCGAGGCTGTAGTCGAGCATGTACATGACGGCGAAGGTGCCGACAATCGACGCGGGCAGCGCCAGGCTCGGGATGACGGTGGCCGACGTATTGCGGAGAAACAGGAAGATCACCGCGATGACGAGGCCGACCGTCAGCATCAGCGTGAACTTCACGTCGGCGACCGATTCGCGAATGGGCACGGAGCGATCGGTGCGGATATCGAGCGACAGCGAGGCCGGCAGCTGCTCGCGAAACGTCGGCAGCAGCGCCTTCACCGCATCGGTGACGGCGACGACATTGGTGCCGGGCTGCTTCTGAATCGCGAGATAAATGGTGCGCTCGCCGTTGTACCACGCGGCGTTCTTGTCGTTTTCGATGCCGTCGTAGACGTGCGCGACTTCGTTCAGCCGCACCGGATTGCCATTGCGATATGCGACGATCATCGGGCCGTAGGCGGCCGCGCGCATCAGCTGGCCGTTGTTGGCATTGACCACGAACGTCTTGCGGTCGCCGTACATCGTGCCGGTCGGCAGGTTGGCGTTCTGATTGGCGATCGCGTTGGAGACTTCGTCGATGCCGACGCCGTAGGACGCCAGTTTGCGCGGGTCGACGTCGATCCGGACGGCGAATTTCGCCGCGCCGTACACGTTCACCTGGGCGACGCCGCTCACCATCGAGATCCGCTGCGCCATCGTCGACTCGGCGTACTCGTCGATGGTGGAGAGCGGCAGCGTCGGCGAGTGCAGCACGAGGAACAGGACCGGCTGATCGCTCGGGTTGACCTTCTGGTAGGTCGGCGGTGCGGGCAGCTGCGGCGGCAGCTGGCGCGCCGTCTTCGCGATCATGGCTTGCACGTCCTGGGCCGCCGCGTCGATATTCCGGCTCAGGTCGAACATCAGCGTGACGTTCGTGGTGTTCTGCGTGCTCGTCGAATTGATCGAGTTCAGACCCGCGATCGTCGCGAACTGCTTATCGAGCGGCAGCGCCACCGCCGACGCCATGGTGTCGGGACTGGCGCCGGGCAGCGTCGCGCTCACCTGGATGGTGGGGAAGTCGACCGTCGGCAGGTCGCTGACCGGCAGCAGCCGGTACGCCATCACGCCGAACACCATGATCCCGAGGACGATGAGCGTCGTCGTGACGGGCCGCTTGATGAAGAGCTCCGACAGGTTCATGGCGTCGCCTTCTGCCCGGCGGCGGCCGGCTTGATGCTCACGCGGCTGCCGGGGACGAGGCGCAGCTGACCGTCGGTCACGACCGTTTCCCCCGCTTTCGCGCCCTCGGCCAGGATGGACTCGGTCCCGCGCGTGCGCGCGACCGTCACCCCGTGCAGCTCCACGGTCTGCTGTGGCGTCACGATGTAGACGAAGTTGCCCTGCTGGCCCGACTGCACCGCCGTCGTCGGAACGACAATCGCGCGCGGATCGACGGTCAGCGTCACCGTCACGTTGACGAATTGCCCGGGCCACAAGCGGCGATCTTCGTTCGGGAACGTCCCCTTGATCTTGATCATGCCGGTCGTGGCATCGACGGCATTGTCGATGAAGTCGATGCGCCCGGTGGACGCCGGACCACTCTCGGTCGGCGCTTTCGCCCCCACCCGCACCGTACCCGCCGCGAGATACCGCTTGAAATCAGGCAGCATCGCTTCCGGAATCGAGAACGCGACGTAGACCGGCTGGATCCGATTGATCGTGATGATCGGCTGCGTGTCGGTGGCGCGCACCAGGTTGCCCTTGTGCACCTGCAGCAGGCCGGTCCGTCCCGTGATCGGCGCGGTGATGGTGGCGTAGGCGAGCTGCACCTTCGCGCTCTCGATCGAGGCGCGATCCGACGCGACGCTCGCGTCGAGCGCCGCCGCCTGCGACACCATCTGATCGACCTGCTCGTGCGTCGCGATGCCGCGCTGGAGCAGGTCGGAGTAGCGGGTGGCCTGGGCGCGCGCGTTCGCCGCCTGGGCGATGTCCTTCTGCAGCTGCGCTTCCGCTTGCAGGAGCGCCGCCTCGAACGGCCGCTTGTCCAGCGTAAAGAGGACGTCGCCCTCGGTGACGTCGTCGCCTTCCGTGAAATTCACCGACGTCAGCTCGCCGGTGATCTGCGCATGAACGGCGACGGTCGAGGCCGCGATCACGTTCCCGATCGCCTCCAGGTCGCGCGCCACCGATCGCTGCACGACGGTCGCGACCGTCACCGGAACCGGAACGTTCTGGCCGCCGCCGCGGCCGCCCCCCGGCGCCGGGTTGTTCGCCTGCGCCTCGCCGCGCGAGCAGGCCCCGGCGCTGACGGCGCTGGCGAGCAGGATCCCGACGATCGTTCTCCCGACAGGGTTTCGCATCACACCTATTTTCCGTTCGACCCGACCGGATTCTTACTCGAACCGAAGGGCGTCGATCGGGTCGAGCGCCGCGGCCTTTCGCGCAGGATAGAAGCCGAAAAACACGCCGATGGCGCCGGCGAACCCGAATGAGACGGCCACCGCGCCAGGGGACACCGCCGTTGGCCAGTTCATCCAGAGTGTGACGCCCTCGGACAGCGCGAAGCCCAGGGCGATGCCGACTGCGCCGCCGAAGAGGCTCAGGACGACCGCCTCGACCAGAAACTGCAACAGGACGTCGCGCCCGCGCGCACCGATCGCCATCCGCAGCCCGATCTCACGCGTCCGTTCGGTGACCGACACGAGCATGATATTCATGATCCCAATCCCGCCGACGAGGAGCGACACGCCGGCGATGCTCGCGAGCAGGGCCGTCATGGTCTGGGTCGCCTGGACGCGGACCGCCGCCATCTCCTCCATTGTGCGGACCATGAAATCGTCCGGATCGCCGGGCTGGATCTTGTGGCGGAGCCGCAGCAGCGCCGCGATGCGATCCGCCGTGGCCGACGTGTCGGTCGCCGACACCGCCGACACGGTCACCTGCTGGATGAAGATCACGCCGCGCATTTTCTTCATCACGGTCGTGTAGGGCACGAACACGACGTCGTCCTGGTCCTGCCCGACGCCGGACTGGCCCTTGCTCGACATGACGCCGACGACGGTGAAGGGATAGCTGGCCTGCCCCTGCGCGCTGGTGTTCGCGATGCGGATCGTCTGGCCCGTGGGGTCGGTCTCGGGGCCGAAGAGCTGGTCCCGCACGGTGCTGCCGATCACGGCCACCTTCGCCGCGGTGGTGACGTCCTGCGGCGTGAAGAAGATGCCCATCGACGTCGGCCACGATCGGATGAGCGGGAAATCGACGTCGGTGCCCTGGACCTGCGTGTTCCAGTTCTGGTTCCCGTAGATCAGCTGGCCGCGCGTATTGATGCCGGGGGCCGTGTACTGGACACCGTCGACGCGCGAGATGGCCACGGCGTCATCCGGCACCAGCGTGCTGGCGTTGCCCTGACCCTGCCGCACGCCGCCCAGGGAGAAGTTCCCGGCGTTGACAATGATCATGTTGGTGCCGGTCGACTGGATTTGCGCTTCGATCGACGTCTGCGCCCCGGTGCCGAGGGCCACCATCGTGATCACGGCGGCGACGCCGATGATCATGCCCAGCATCGTCAGCGCGGTGCGCATCTTGTTGCGCCCGAGCGCCTTCAGGGCGACGCGAAACACCATCACGACTGACATAGGAACTCCCTATCCCTAGCCCACCGCTTCGACCGTGACCGGAGGCAGCGCCGCCAGCTCGGCCTCCGCCAGACGGCGACGCGCGACGGCCCGGTCGGCGACCACCTGTCCGTCGCGGAATGTGACGATCCGGGTGCCGTACTCCGCGATGTCCACTTCGTGCGTGATCAGCACCACGGTGATGCCGCGCTCCCGATTGAGGCGCTGGAAGATGCCCATCACTTCGATGCTGGTCTTGGTGTCCAGGTTCCCGGTGGGCTCGTCCGCCAGCAGAATCGACGGCGTATTGATCAGGGCGCGCGCGATCGCCACGCGCTGCTGCTGACCGCCCGACAACTGGTTGGGGTGGTGATCGGCGCGATCGGCCAGGCTGACGGCCGTCAGCACGTCCATCGCCCGTTTGTGGCGGTCGGCCGCCTTCAGGCCGCTCCCGTAGAGCAACGGCAGCTCGACGTTGTCGAGCGCTGACGTCCGCGAGAGCAGATTGAAGCCCTGGAACACGAACCCGATTTTCTTGTTCCGTACGGCCGCGAGCGCGTCCTTCGACATGCGCGACACATCCTGCCCGTCGAGAAAGTACTGGCCCGACGTCGGGCGGTCGAGGCACCCGACAATGTGCATGAACGTCGACTTGCCGGATCCCGACGTGCCGTTGACGGCGAGGAACTCGCCGCGTTCGACGTCGAGCGTGATGCCGCGCAGTGCCCGGACCTCGACCTCGCCGACGACGTACGTCTTCACGAGATTGCGGACGGAAATGACCGTCGGCATCGGCTAGCGGCCCCGGCCCGGGCCGCCGCCCCGCTGCTGCGGCATCAGCGGATTCCCGCCGGTCGCCGCGGCCGTCGTGCGTGCGCCGCCCAAGCCGGTGACGTTGGTCACGACCTCCGCGCCCTCCTTCATCTCGCCGCTCAGCAGCTCGGAGAAGGTGCCGTCGGTGATCCCGACGCGGACGCTGACCGGCTTCAGCTGATGGTCGACGTAGACCCAGACCCGGCCGCCGTTGTCGACCGTGGGTACCGGCGCGAACAACGAATCGATCGTCTCGTTGTTTTGCGCTGACCCGTAGCGCGGCTTGTAGATGAACGCTGGCGCTGTCGGCGACTTGGCCGGCTTCTTGGCCGCCGACTGATCCATCAGCTTCTCGAACGCGCTCGTGTCCTGGCCGCGATCGACCATCCGCGCGATGAACTGTCGCTGCGCATCGGGATTCATGGCCTTGAAGCGATCAAGCGTCCGCTGCTGACGGCCCCCGTCGGCGTCGCCGCCGGCCGCGGGCGGCGGCGCGGACGCGTTCGCGACGGCCGTCGCGTTGCCCGCGCCCGGGCCGTTGCCGCCACGGCCCGCGCGCCCGCCGCGGCCGCCGCGGCCCAGGACCTCGGGCGGCACCGGCTGGTTGAGCGCCGCGAAGATCTCGACGTTCGGACGGAACCGCAGCGCCGTGTTCGGCACCCGGAGCACGCCCGATTTATGGGCGACCTGCACCTTCAGGTTCGCCGTCATGCCGGGCTTGAGCCGCAGATCGTCGTTCGGCACGTTGATCATCGTTGCGTAGGTCGTCACGTTGTTGATGATCGTCGGGTTCAGCCGCACCTGCGCGACGGTGCCGTGGAACTCCTCTCCGGGATACGCGTCGACGCGGAAGGCGACATCCTGCCCCGGGCGCACGCGCCCGACGTCGGATTCGTCGATGCTCGCGCTGACCTGCATCTTCTTCAGGTCTTCCGCGATGATGTACAGCTGCGGCGCCGTCATGCTGGCCTGCACGGTCTGGCCGACGTCGACCGACCGCTGCGTCACGATCCCGTCAATCGGCGAGCTGATGACCGTGTGCTCCAGGTTCGTTTGCGACTGTTTCAACTGCGCCTCCGCCTGCTCGATCTGCGCTTTGTCGAGCTCCACCTGCGCCGCGGAGGCGTCGGCCGCCGTCTTCTGGGCGTCCATCTGATCCTGCGAAATGATGCCCCGGGTCCGCAGATCCTGATCGCGCTGCAGGGTGACGCGCTGGTAGGCGAGGCTGACCTGATCTTTCGCGAGTTGCGCTTTCGCGTTGGCGAGGGTCGCCGTGTTCTGCGCGACCTGGCCCTCGAACAGGGTCGGATCGATCTTCGCGATCACCTGATCCTTGTGGACGATGGAGTTGAAGTCGGCGCCGAGCCACGCGATGTTGCCCGACACCTGGCTGCCCACCGTCACGCTGATGACGGCCTGCAGAATGCCAGTGGCCGCGACGGCGTCGACAACGTCCCCGCGCGCGAGCGGCGTCGTATTCACGCTCAGCTCCGGCCCGCTGTGCTTGACGTAGTACGCCCCGGCACCGGCGCCGATTGCGGCGATGAGGAGGAGAACGGTAATCGCTCGTTTCATAGGTGGCCGTTGCTATTGAGTAGTGAGCAGCGTGATGTTCGAGGTCTGCAGCGTCGTCAGCTGCAGTCGCTCCAGCTCGACGAGCGCGATCCGGTAGTTCAGGATCGCCTGCAGCTCGTTGATCTGCGCCGTCGCCAGGT
>JBPYEE010000085.1:0-7398 GCA_051985095.1 Vicinamibacterales bacterium
CGAGCGCGTGTTGCGTCCGTTCTTTACCCATTTGGGTTCGTGACCGTACGCCCGTAAGACGCAAATCTCCCACGCTTTCCTGATCGCGCCGATGCGATGACCGAGCGCGCCGAAGACGAACGCCGTAGATGGATAGGTTCGCCCGGCCGGGTCGGTCTGTGCCATCGCGAGTACCGAGTAGAGGCGTGTCGAAATCGGCAGTCGACGAACCTCTGCGTCCTTCGCGTTCTCGGCTCGAATCAGCATTTCGTGCCGTTCGAGGCTCACATCGCTCCACTGCAATCCGAGCAGCTCGCCGCGACGACAGCCGGTTTCGAGCGCCGCAATGATCAGCCCTGACACGCGTAACCCCGCGTCAGGATCCAGATTGGCCGCCGCCGTAAGGAGCGCGCGTTCTTCATCGGCCGAGATGCGGCGCGACCGTTGTGCGAGTTTGCTGCGTCGGAGCGACGAATCCTCGGAAATCGGGTTGCGGGCAAGATAGCCCTTCTTCGCAGCCCACCGAAACATCGCCTTCAGGAGTTGCACATCATGATTCAGCGTCGACGCTGCCAGCCCTGCGGCTCTCCGGGCGCCGAAAAACGCCTCCACCTCGTCCTCGGTGATCGAGAGCAGCGCGTACTCCCCCAGACGCCGTCCATCAGCCGCGCGGTGATTGCATAGGCAAGCGAGCCTGTATTCCTCGTTCTTCCAGGTACGCTTTCCCGACTGCTTCGCTGAACGCTCGATGTAGATCGGCGCGAAGGCATCGAGCGTCGGCGACGGCGGTGATACTGACGTTGGCGAGTCTGGTTGCACCCGGTGCACGCCCGCGCGAATCTGTGTGCGGATACGCTCGACCTCAGTCAGTGCCTCGTTCTTGCTTTCAATGTGCCGGCCCATCTCTCGATCGAGCGACAATCGCCAGTGCGTCTCCTTCCACTTGAAATTCAGATACCACCCGTGTGGACATTTCGGCCAGTTCTTTCTGGCGCAGGCACACCGCTTTCGCAATCCGCTGTTCCGATGACGTGTTCGTCGCATCGGTTGATCCCCTTTCGCCGGCGGGGACATCGTAGCCGCATGTCAACGGCCATCGCCGACCTCCACGACCGTAGACGCAGCAAGCAGCCACTGATCAACCCATTCGGGCAAGAGACGTAGCTCACGCCGACCACCAACACGTGCGGCTCGGAGACGCTTCGCGCGAACTTCCCGGTAGATCAGTTTTGGCCCGCATCGAGCGCGCTCTGCGGCTTCAGCCACCGTGAGCCACGGAGTGGCTGCCGTCGCTGGTGATTCGCAGCTGTCCATCGTGTTGTCCCCCGATCGGAGTCACTCCACCACCTCAGGTACTCGATACGCCGCAATCGCCATCAACTGCCGCTTCCACCGACGAATGGCCACATGGTCAGCGTCGGTCAGCAACCCACGCGGGCCCTCGACGATCAAATCGATCCCGTCAACGCCAACCGTCGCGCCGCGCGCTTCGAGTGACCACGCGAGTTGGAGCGCTTCGAGCGGTACGGTCAGACCGCCTTTGAGCACCACGAAGGCTGCGGCGATCGCCTCCGAAGCGCCTGCGCTCACGGGGGAGCTCTCCTGTTTCGGACTGGTATGCAGAGGCCGACACGTCCGGTTGTGGTGTCGGTCTCTGGTCATTTGCGCTGGTTTTTTCGGGAGCTCGCTCAGAGACCGACACTTGGTCCGGTGTGGCGGTCTCTGGCGACTGATGGTCGGACATGTCGATTTCTGGCAGCCGCCAGTACCAATGGCCGGCCGGTCCGTAACCGACGAGCTCCGCCTGCACGCCACGTCGGGTTTTCGCCCGCTCGACCGTACGCCACACGAGTCCCGCCTCGCGCGCGGCGACCTGGAGGTTCCGCACCCGGACTGGTCCATCGCGGAGTTGGTCACACAACCAGGTGTCCGCCGCCCGGCGTTCGTGGCGATCCCGTCCCGGCGCGCTCAGTAGCGCCTCGACGTCGACCTGCGCCACCGGCTCCGCGGCCCACACGAGTCGCCCGTTGTTCAGCGTGTATGTCATCGCCTCCGGCCGGGCGGCAAGGTTGGACTTGACCGGGGCCAGGATTCGCCAGTCCTCACGGTCAGGATCGGCGGCGACGGCGAGGACGATGCGCGCCGCCGCGGCGAACGCGATCGAACCGACCGCGCGATAAATCGCTGGCCGCTGTCCGTTCTTCGCGAGGTGCATGACGCCCAGAATGGCGGCGCCCGTCGCCTCGGCAAGCGCGGCGAGCGGGGCCATGAGGCCGCGCACCTCCGCGTCGCGATGCGCGTCGGTTGAGCCCAGGTACGCCACAAGGGGATCGATGATGACGAGGCGTGCCGCCGCCTCCCGGATCGCGAGCTCGAGCGCGGCGGTGTCGGCGAGCTGCACGGCGCGCTCCGCCCCGCCCGCGCGCAGGACAGCCAGATAGTGGATGCGGGCCACGTCGGCACCGAGCGCGTCCAGCCTCGGCCGAATCGTGTCCGCGAGGCCGTCTTCGGCACTGAGGAGGATCACATCGCCCGGCGGGCCCGCCGGAGCGTTATCAGGCATGGCCCGCCCCGTGGAGACGCGTGCCGCGAGGTCAAGGGTGATCCAGCTCTTGCCCAGGCCGGGATCACCGATCAGCAGACCGAGCTTCCCGGCCGCCAGCCGACCGGGCCAGAGCCACGTGACCGGTTCGGGTCGGACATCCTGGAGGCGTACGAGGACCGGTCGCACCTCAGATGAGCGCGCCGCTTCGCGATTCGTCAGCCTGGAAAGGGGAGTTAGGGCAGGGGCTTGGGCGCTGCAGCCGAGGGCCGCCGCGTCCCGCGCTGCCGCGGCGAAATCACCACCGTGATGCACGACCGCGTACGCCGCGAATTTGCTGTAGCACGTCTCGGGCTCGAACGGCGTCGAACTCGTAAACACATACAGCCGGTCGTGGCCGCCGAGATTTGTGGTGGCTGACACCCCGTGCGTTTTCCCCGGCCGACGCCAGTACGCGATGTCGCCGCGGTCATACACGTGCCGCCATCCGGCTGGCTCGAGGATCTCTGGCCACGTTGCCCACTCATTGAACGCGTCGCCCGGGCGCCCGCCAACCGGTCGCGTGAGGCGTCCGTCGTGGATTGGTGGGCGGGGCATCGCGTCGAACGTCCGCGCGAGCACGACCAGGTCCGCGTGCTCTCCAGCGGTGACGACGGCGATCGTAGTGAAGCCGCCGGCCACGCGGACGTAGGGTCGGCCGCTCGGATGCGTCGGGCCGTGCGACGGCGCCAGGATCGCAAATGTCGGCAGCTCGATCAGCGTCTTGGTGGTCGACTCACCGTCGCGGCCTGACCGGCGTGCCAGTGTCACATCATGCCAGGCGACCGTTTCCGGATACTGCACGATCCAGCGTCGGCCACCGGCCGGGGTCTCGTCGCAGTACCCGTCCTCGATCCGTCGTACGACATCGCCGAGTCCGCTCGCGTGCGCGGCGGCGACAAAGGCACGATAGGTGTGCGGACAGTCGAAGTCCCAGGCGCAGCGACAGCCACTGACGGGGCCCGCGATCATTCCGAAACCGTGGCGCCGCTCGAATTGGAAGGCGCGCATCTGTTGGGACGTCGGGCGCTCCCTCTGATACTGCGTCCACGTAGGGAGATCTGGACGCTTGGAACCGTCACTCGCCACCGGCAGGACGCAGAGTCCTGCCTGGTACGCGGCCCGTGCCTGGTCGTGGATCCCGACGGGGCCGACACTCAAACCGCCTCCTTCGCCGCATGACCGCACGCTGGTCCGGCACGCCGTATGGAGCTCGAGGCGGCGGCCTCGCACACGCTGCGGGTCGCCGATAGCCGCCCAGGACGCGAGCGCGGAATCGGTGTCAAGACCGTCAGCCCAGCGGGGCGGGGGCCGAGCCACGCGAGGCGTCTTGACACCGATGAGCGCTCGCGCATGATGGCCCTCGGCGACCGCCACATCCGGCGCGCCTTCCCTGCGTGGGGCGACTCTAGGCAAAACGCATGACAGGATTCGGACCTGGTGGCCGCGAACTTCGGCGCGCGCGTCGTGGTATTCGACTCATGAGCGCGTCATCGACGCGTGTTGGAGGAGACCAGCACAAACAGCACGCGATGTATGAGTTGGCGACCATCGCGTGAGGGTGGCGCCACCGTCTCACACGCGCGACATCACGACCAAAAGGAGATGAGATCGAATCGACGATGAATCAACGCCCGCCTCAAATCTGACCGATGGGTCATGACTTCGGTTCAGATCTGACTACGTCGTCATGGCCGGCGCGTCGTTTTCTGATCGCGCGGACCATCGGTCACGCGAGCGTTCGGGACAGGGGAGGACCCACCGAGAAACCTCGTCGATGCGCGAAGTGGCAAGGAGTCAACAGGTTGCTCTCCGCAAGCCGGAAAGTTGCTGACGGGAAGCGTCCGGAAACCGATAAGCCGTAACGTACTGGATTCACAACGGTTCCCGCCCAGGAGGTTCGGCTGCTCGACAGAACCCCGCCGGGGGTGACGTGTCGAAGAACAGCCGCTGCGCAGCAGCGATCGTCCGGGTCCCGCGCGTCACCCCGTTACCGGCGATTCGAGTTCACCTGTCGCAGCTCTGGCTGTACCCGCCGGCGCACGATGTTCATCACCACATGCGGAGCAGCGCGGTTAGCAAGTGGAGGGGGGCGCTGAAAGATTGCGGAATTTCGTGCGGACCAGCTTGCTCACGACAAGTCAACGGAACGCGCTGCAAGGTGGCCTGCAACAAGTCGCAAAGCGTCGGCAGCTTGACATTCCGCTAGTTGTGTCTACATTGTAAGCAGTAATGGCGGAGCTGATCGGGCAGTTCGAGCAAGCGGTACTCCTGTCGCTGATCCGTTTGGGCGACGATGCGTACGGGCGCGCGATTCTCCACGAGACCCAAACGCGGCTGAACCGCGACGTGTCGGCCGGAGCGGTGTACGCAACACTGGAACGCCTTGAGGCCAAGGGATTGGCGTCCTCGAGGCTTGCGCCGGGGACCGCCATTCGAGGGGGTCGGGCTCGACGCTACTACACACCAACCGGAGCCGCCATCCGCGCGTTGAACGAGGCAAAATCAGCGACCGATGCGTTGTGGCAAGGATTCCGGTCGCCGCTGAAGGTGCGCACATGACCGAAGAAGAAACAAGGCCGCCCCATTGGGCAGAGGCGATGTTGATCTCCGTCCTGCGGCCCGCAGACCGTGAATCGGTTTCCGGCGACCTGCTCGAAGAGTACCGCGTCGCGCGCCGTCCGGCGCTGGGGGCCTTCCGTGCCGACGTGTGGTACGTCAAGCACGCGCTCAGCGTCCTGTGGCGACTTGTTTGGCCATTTGCAACCGTGTTGATTGTCCAGCGTGTGCTGCTGAGCGCCACGGCTTTTCGCCCCGGTCACCATGCGCCACATTTTGTCCCACCGGGACCGACCATCTTGCTCAACCTGGTACGCAGCACACTGTACGGAAGCGTGATGCCGGGGCCGGGTGTCGCGCTCTTTGACGCGCTGATTTATTTCGGTGCAGGGTTTTACGGCTTTCAGCGGGCGCGCATGATCCGCGCAGGAGTGCTGGCTGCTGCAAGTAGCAGTGTCGTGGGTTTTCTCGCGTTGTTTGGCAGCGCCGCGTTGATCACTCCGGGCTTGATGCTGGCTCCGTTCGCCCAGCCGATGATTTTCCTCATCTTACTTGTCTACTTAGCGATTCCTGTGGGATACGCCATGCTGCTGGGCGCTCTCGGTGGGTTAGTCGGCTGGTGCGTTGGAGGGCGCGCGCCCAGTGCGGGAGAAGACCCGAGATACGCCTGAAACGCAAATTGTCGGCACAGTCCCGGCGGCCGGAAAATCTCGTAGAACTGGCCTGCACTTTCGCGCTGCAAACGCAGGCTGCCCGCAGATCGATCCTGGCCGGAACCATCAAGTTTTGGGCTGCTGGTGGGCTGCCTCCGAGGTCGGTCAACACCACGCTGCAAAGCGGCCAGTTGTCTACGGATTCGCCTCGGTCAGCCGTGTCAACGGAATGTTGCTCCACGAGTGACCGATGGTCGTGGTCTTCCTCCCGCGATAGCCATGACCGTGTGCTGCTCCTCGCCGGCCACGAACACTTGACCGGGCTGAATCACCTCTGATTCGTGCGGGAGACCACGTTTCAGCTCGGGGGACATCCAACGAACCTCGATGTCGTTGACATAAACACCTGAATCATCGATGCGCAGTCGGTCACCCGGCAACGCGACCACGATTTGCAGTTCCGGCGATGCCGGCGCGCCTTCAGCTGTTTGCACGCGCACGAGGTCACCGTGCTGAAAGCCGGGAATTTGGGCGAGAGTCTCAGCGGGAGTCAGGAGGACGAACGCGGCCAGCAGAATAACCATGCTGCCCCTTTACGCGGATCGTTCACATGAAATGTAGCATACGGCGTAGGTGCGGAGACCCTCATGTGAGGCCGGTTTCGGCCGTTTGTGATATGTCACTCGACTCCGAAGGTGTGGGCGTCGCGCAATCTGAGCCAGACATTTCCGGCCGCTGCGAGCCCCCGAACGTCCTACAATCAGGGTCGGCGCCCTTACGGGCGGCCGTGGCCGAAGGAGTTCGCGATGCGCGCGTGCTTCATAACGATGATGTGCATCGGCTTCGGCGCTTCCGCCCTGCTGAGCGAGCGCGTTTACGCGGAACATGCCCGTTCAGACCTCATGGGTCTGGACGCCATCGAACTCTACGACTGCACCGGTGCCGTCGACAGTCGATGTCTCGACGGTGTTCAACTGACCTTCGGGTCGTCAAACCGGGCGGCACTCCTTGGAGTTGAGTTCGTTGTCCGCGAGGATAACGGCCATCTGCCCACCGCGCCGCAACAGATCAGGGTGCTTGTTACGCCTTTGGCGAGGACTTCGGTTGCGCAGTCCGGCGTCATGTTCAGAGTTCGCCGCCAACAATACCCGTTAGCAACCATCGCCGATCAGCGAGGGTTTGTTGTCGCACTCATGCCGTTCGAGGCGTTCGTGCATCTCGCCAACGGCCGGACTCTGAGCGGGGTGGCGCTCGGCGAACGATTTACGCTGACCGTCGGGCAGATGGCAGTTTTGCGCTCGGTCGCCACTCGATGGGCAACCCACGGCACGACGTTCTAGGGCTGACGCTCGAAACGGGTACGCGCGGCAGTGTTACGCGGCGACATCGCCGGCGCGGGTGTCGAGCGGCGCACCGACCGTGAGAAGTACGACAATCGCGCTTAGGCGGATCATGATGTCGACCGGGCGGCGTTCTGCAGCGACGAAGGCCTCACTTCCCCAACGATTTCAAATAGGCTTCAACGGCCTGAGAGCATCGACCGTCGTCCCCGGAGACGATGCCGTTGATTGGTCCGATTTCAAACCGGTGATTGGACGCTGTACCCGGAGGATAGAAGGGCCTCGC
>JBPYEE010000086.1:0-6095 GCA_051985095.1 Vicinamibacterales bacterium
GTCGAGCCTAGCCTCCGCTTTTACTTCGATGTCAAGCCAATACGGGAGCAGGCGGGGCGCGGTCACTCGAAACTGGATCGACCGCTGCTCGGGACCGGTCACGGCATCGTGCGCGGGCGCGCAGGCGGCAAGGTGCTTCTGCGCGCTCGCTCGGCTCACCGCCACGCCGCACAACGCACAGTTTCCGCCTTGCCGTCGGTGCTCGTTCAGGACAGCAAACATATCGAACTCGACCGTCGGCTGGGATCCCTTTGGGCTCGGCACAACGGCGCCAGCCGCCGAGGCGTCGCCCTCTTCAGCCGAGTGATCGGGAGCAACCGACGAAGCACCTTCGAGCGCGCCGCACACTCGGTGAATCCGGCCCATTTCCTCGTTGTCCGCGTGCAGCAGGCAGATCGCCCGATTAAACACTTCAACGCTGAAGACATCAGTGTCGGTTTCGAGGTCAATGACATCCACCTGAATCGGATCGCCGATCTTCGCATCGCCCCATTCTCCTTCAAGCGCGTCGAGACCTTCACGGTCGATGCTGTCAAGCACGGATTGTGGGATGCCCGGCGCTTCCCACTCGGTGATTCGAACCCCACGACCCAACCGCAGATCCGACAGGTTGCTCACAAATCCGCGCGTGTAACTCACGCGCGTGATCCTGCGCGTGTCGAGGACGGGGGCGATGTCCTCGATATCGAGGGATTCTTCGCCATCGTCGTCCGCGTCGAACTCATCGTTACTTAAGACGTCGGCACCGAACGGACCTTGCTGACGAGCGCGTTCGCGCGCGGCCATTTCATCGGTCAGCAGGCAGCATCGCTTGTACTTCTTACCGCTTCCGCAGGGGCATGGATCATTGCGGCCGGCTTTGTTCGGCATGAGCGACACTTTAGCACCCCACCATCTCGCGCTCGAAGAGTCTTCGCGTGTCCGCCCGGGCACAGACACTGCGCGAGCGCCAGGCGACGTCTTCAGGTACATCGAGGTGTCGGACACGCTTGCTGCTTCATTGCCAACAGAGCATCGAAATGGCTATGATAGTCATATTGGAAGTGCCGATGCGAAGCACCAACATCGCGGACCTGCGAAACCGCCTCACACAGTACTTGCGGGAGGTCCGGGCGGGCGAAGAAATCGTTGTGCGCGACCGTCAGCGACCAATCGCGAAGATTGTCCCCTTCACGGTCGATGACGACGACGCTGACAACGCGGCACTTGTCGCCGCCGGACTCATGCGCAAGGGATCAGGCGTGATCCCCTCCTCGTTCTGGAAGGCACGTCGTTCACGCCTGACTCGACACGAGGCCGTGGCGGCAGTCAGCGCTGACCGCGAAGAGGGCTAATGGTGGCGTTTTGGGATGCGAGCGCCATCGTTCCTCTCTGCTGCTCCCAGCCTTCCACCGCACAGGTTCGCAAGCTGCGTCGCGAACTGAAGCGGATTGTCGTGTGGTGGGGCACGCCGCTGGAAGCTCGGAGCGCGTTCGCCCGACTCGTTCGGGAGGGACGGCTGACTCCTGAGGGACGCATCACGGCGATCAGGTTGCTTGGACAGCTTCGCGTGGCCTGGGACGAGATCCTGCCAACTGAAAAGGTCCGATCGCTTGCCGAGGATCTGCCGGACACACACGGCGTTCGTGCGGCGGATGCCGCGCAACTCGCTGCGGCTCTGGTGTGGTGTCGCGAACGAACGAAGCTGCGCCCTTTGGTCTGCTTCGATGAGGGCCTCAGGACGGCGGCGACCGCGCTCGGATTTTCGGTCCGGCCGTGAGGCCAGGCTTCATTCATCCCCCTCTTTCAGGCTGGCGCGAATGATGATGACGGAGCCGCGCCGAGTCGTTTGGCTTTCGCTGACATCCCGCATCCCTGATTCCATCCAGCTGATGGACCCATCTGAGCAGCGGACTCGAACTCACCAACGGCTGGTCACCAACCTCATCCGTATCCACGTCTTGAAGACACAGCCCGGAGTCAGCTTCGATCGACTCGATCAGGCTCCGGCGCCCGTCGCGCTCGTCTTGGAACGGTTGCTCGTTCTGCGACGCCACAAGGCCCGGCGAGAAGTGCGCCGGGGGGCCTTTTCTCCAGCACAACGTCGGTCAAGCCGCGGCTCTGATGTGATCGAGGTGTCGCAGCCACCTCATCAGTCGGTTCGAACTCGCGAACATTTGGTCCACCAACTACAAGGCGTTGATTCAAAGCTACGTATAGCAGCTCGACGTGGCCGCAATGGCACCGCTTCGGCTACACCTCCGCCGATAGCTTTGCCCCGACTTCTAGAATTAGTCCAAAAAATGAACTAAACTAACTCTTATGAACGTCAGCGTCCACGGTGCGAAGACCCAGCTCTCAAAACTGCTCGATCTCGTGGAAGACGGCGAGGAAGTCGTGATCGAGCGCCATGGACGACCCGTCGCTCAACTCGTGCCGGTGCGCAAGCGTCGCCCTTCGGCGCTTGGCGCCATGCGCGGGCAGTTCACGATGGTCGAAGGCTGGGAGCGCCCACTGAGCGATGAAGAAGCCGAAGCGTTCTGGAGCGGCCGCTAACCGCAGCCATCTGCTCGACACGGTCGCGTTGGTGTGGGCGCTCGGCTCGCCCGAACGACTGTCTCCACACGCGCGGCGTCTTGTTGATGACGGCGAGAACGTCATCAGCGTCGGTTCCTATTGGGAAGTCGTCATCAAGGCGCAAAAAGGGTTGCTGTCGATTGCCGACGTGCCAACCTGGTGGCGGCGAGCGACAGAGCTCACAGCCGCGCGAGTGCTGCCGATTCGAGCGAGTCATGTGACAGCGCTGGCGACGCTCCCGATGCTGCATAAAGATCCATTTGACCGAATCCTGATCGCGCAGTCGATTGCTGAGGGCCTCCTGTTGGTCACAAACGACGGGCCGATCCGCGAGTATCCGGTTTCAACGATTTGGTAGTTCGCCTGACGCGGATCGCCTTACGGCGTCCAGGCACCTCAGCCAGCCCGCAAGTCGGTTCGAACTCGCCCAAGTCTGGTCCACCAACTCCACCCTCTTGATTCTAAAGCTCGAAAACTAGCAACCCACTCTGTTCGTCGAACCGCTTGCCCACTCAATGCTCCGTAGTAGACGGAGTCACGTCGCGTGATCGATCACCCCGAGACTGGTTCGCGGTCGGTGTATACCGTATACGTATGGCACGGCCCAAGACCGATTCCGCCGTGTTGACGTTGCGAGTCCCCGCCGAGGTGCACCGCTATCTCACGCGCGAGGCGCGACGACGCCAGACGCGCAGCGACATTGCGCGCAGCATCCTCCAGGAACGCGTGGAGGGCTCGAGCGAACCCGACTTCTTGGCGGAAGCACGGCGGCAGTCCCTCCTCGTCAGCAAGCGGCAGTCTGAACGCAACACCATCGCGTTTCTCGATGCCGTCGCCGATCGTCGCGGGTGGACGTAAGACGCGGGTCGATCGTGGTCCTCGCCGCAAAGGGCGTCTACACGAGCAACCCTAGGCCCGCGGTCGTAGTGCAGTCAGATGCGTTCAATGCGACGCACGCGAGCAACACCGTCTGTCCCATTACCTCCGACTGCGTGGATGCGCCGCTGTTTCGTGTCGCGTTGCCGCCTGGCGACCGCACCGGTCTCGTGGTGCCGTCCCAAGTGATGGTCGACAAGGTGAGCAGCGTTCCGCGGAGCGTTGTCGACCGAGCCATCGGCGCGTGCGACGGTCTTCACCTCGAGCAGATTGATGAAGCCCTTCGGCGCTGGCTGGATCTGCAACCAAACACCCTCGCCGGGCGTGCTGAGCATCATGCTGTCGTTTCGACGCCGGCGCTTCTGAGCCCTTCGAGTCGCCTCAGCCAAGGGACGATTCCGTTCGAACTCGACCAAGGCTGGTCCACCAACAATCCAAGTTATTGATTTGACTGTCTTTACGGCAAATACGCGTAGTCGTTGTGGACTCCCGCCTCATTGACACGCGGTGAGTATGCGCATACCATACTCATATGGCGGCCACTGTGATCCGCACGACGTACGCCTTCGACGAGGAGACCGTCAGGCGTCTTGAGGGCCTCGCACGCCAGTGGAACGTCTCCAAGTCCGAGGCCCTGCGGCGCGCCATTCGAGCGGCTGACACCACATCGACAACGCCTGACGATCGGTTGAAGGCGCTCGACGAGCTGCAAGCGTCGATGCATCTGACGCGGCGTCGCGCAGAGACATGGGTGCGTAAGGTGCGTGCGGAGCGTCGTCGAAGTACGGCGCGGCGGCTCCCGAAGCGATGAGCGACGCGCCGTCGCTCGCCGGCCGTCCGGCTGAAACTGGGGAATCCGGCTCCGACCCGTCATCGACCCATCTCGATACGAGTTTTCTCATCCAAGCCCTCGTTCCCGGTACACGGGAAGATCGTCGCCTTCGACGGTGGATTCGGCAAGGCGGCGTGATCGCCATGAGCGGCATCGGTTGGGCGGAGTTCTTATGTGGACCCGTGTCCGACGCGGATCGTCAACGGGCGCGCAAGGTTGTCGGCGTTCCCCTTGCTCTCGCCGAGACGGAGGCCGAGCGGGCCGCCGAGTTGTTCAACGCCGGGGGGCGGCGACGAGGATCACTGGCGGACTGTCTGATTGCGGCGACGGCACTGAAGGCCGGAGCGAGCCTGGCGACAAGCAACGCCGAAGACTTCAGATCGTTCGAGGGAGAGGGTCTGAAGGTCGTTTCGGCCTGAGGGCCTGAGCTCCAGCCGGCCGGTCGCGGTCGTCTTGCAGCTGTTGCTCGTTCTGCGACGCCGCAGGGCCAGGCGACGAATGCGCCGTGGATTCTTCTGCAAGGTCGGTCAAGCCGCGGCCCTGATGTGATCGAGGTGTCGTAGCTGATACCGCAAGGCCATATTCTCGAGCACCACCTCTGTTGCCCGCGGCGGGTCAACGCCATCGCGAATCCGGGCATCGTTTTCGGGCGCAACTCGCTGCCGCTCTGGTGTGGTGCCGCGAACGAACGAAGCTGCGCTCACTCGTCTGCTTCGATGAGGGCCTCAGGACGGCGGCGACCGCGGTCGGGTTTTCGGTCCGGCCGTGAGGCCAGGCTCATCCCCCTCTTTCAGGCTGACGCGCAAACCGTCAAATTGAACACGACGACACGCTCTCAGATACGCAGACCGTGGCAGCCTCGCGGCTGCCACCGTGATCCGCACCACGTACGCGTTCGACGAGGAGACTGTCAGGCGTCTCGAGGGCCTGGCGCGCCACTGGAACCGTCTCCAAATCCGAGGCCCTGCGGTGCGCCATTCGGTCGGCTGACACCACGTCGACGACGCCTGACGATCGGTTGAAGGCGCTCGACGAGTTGCAGGCGTCGATGCATCTCACGCGCCGTCGCGCAGTCCAGTTCACCAGATCGTCCTGATCCCAAAAGTTTTGATCTTCGGATCGTTGGTGGCGAGCGGAATGTTTTCAAGGTCGCTCTGCGCCGCGAGCAACCGGTCGAACGCGTCACCGTGGGCCTGGGGCCATGAGCCAGCTCGTTGCGCTTGCGCGAAGGTCACCGGCATGAGCGTGAACCCTTGACCGATGCAATACGTCTCGACCGAGTCAGAGCTGGTCCATTTGAGCTTCCCCAGCCGCACTTTCGCCGCGATGTCCCACGCGGTCGCGGCGCTCGCGTAAATGGTGACTTCGTGATCTTCAAGAAGATGGGCGACCTTCTTGCTGAGCGCCTTGTCGCCAGCCGCCCACCAGAGGAGTGTGTGGGTATCGAGCCGCAGATCGCGCTCGTCCATGTCAGTCCGCGCCACTCCAGCCCTGAGACAGTGGCTCGAAGAACCCCTTCGTGATCTCGACCGCCCCCTTCAGCGTTCCCGAACGCCGTTCTGGCTGGCGGGTGTGAAGGGGGACGAGACGCGCGTACGGCTTGCCACTCTTAGCTATGACAATTTCCTCGCCATCGTGCGCGCGGTCGAGCAGCCGCGAAAGATGCGTTTTCGCCTGGTGCACATTTACAGTTTTCATGTCGATAACTAAGTACTCCGTTTGAGAAATTCGTACACGTATTCTGCGCCTATGCGGCCGTCGCCCGGCGGCACGACTGACGCTCGAGCTTTTCGACCAGTTCGGCTAAGTCGCGCCGCGTGAACCTCCATTC
>JBPYEE010000087.1:0-2725 GCA_051985095.1 Vicinamibacterales bacterium
GGGTTGTCGGACAGGTCGGTCATATCGCTACTTCGTCGGCACGCGCTGCTTCAACTCCTCGAACCAGTTCAGCACCACATTGATCTGCTGCGCAGACGACTGGTTCGCGTCCGTTATGGGAATGACAGGTTTGATAACAACGAACTGCTTCCCGTCGGGGGTGATGTCGTAATTCCGTGCGATTAAGCCGGGGAACACGCCTTCGATCGGCAGCTCGACTGGCCTCCCGAAGCTGAACGTGGGCTGAGTCCGGACATCGACGACAACGAAGCGTTGGCCCGTGGCCCAGTAGTACAGTTGCGTCCCGTCGGGCGACCACAGCGGCCACCTGCCGCCATCCGTCGACACCTGGTATTTTGCGCCGCTGCGTGGAAATGGCTGGACAAACACTTCGGCCCGATTGCTAATTTCCTCCGACGCGTAGGCGATCCATTTGCCATCTGGCGAGAAGGCCGAGAAGCGAGCCTGAAGGTCTGCCGCGAACGGCTTCACGACGGCACCACCGTCGGGCGATAGCGTGAAAAGGGAACCACCGAGTGACCCTGCAAACGTCAGCGTCTTGCCGTCGGGGCTCCACGCTTCGGGTCGATGCTCGGGGAGAGCGTCCGGCTTCGAGAGGCGTTCGGCCGGCTGCGTTCCATCAGCCAGTTGCCAGAAGATTCCGTGCTCTCCGTCGCGGTCGGACTGGAACGTGACACGGCGCCCGTCGGGTGTCCAGACGGGGTACGCATTTTGGCCCCCGAACGTCAGCCGGCGAGGAGGTCCTCCGCGCTTCAGGTCATAGATCAAGATGATGGCATCGGTCCCATCATCGGTTTGTATGGCCAGTTGGTTGCCATCTGGCGAAACGCGAGGGTACGAGTAGGATCCTGGCGGCAGGTTCAGCGGTTGCTGCTTGCCGTCGCGTGTGGCGAGCGCAATCGTTTGCGGCCCAATGCCGTTGAGCAGGGGCGAACCCGTTAAGTAGACAAGCGAGCCGGTACGCGAAAATGCAAAGCTCGCATCTGGCATCACCAAACTGACGGTACCAAACCGCCTCACGCCCTCGAGGATCGGGACAGGACCGCCCTGCACTTGCAGCGTCCGGCGATTGAACGGCACGGCGAGGAGCGTGCCCCCCAACATGTAGACGAGATGTCCGGTCGGCACGTAATGGCCTTCGCTGCCGCCGCGCAGTATCACCTTGCGCTCGGTTGACCCCACGGATTGCACAACGATCTGCGCGCGATCCCACCGGTTGTTCCCTTGCAGCGGCGCGACAGTGAAAAGCACCACCTTCCCGTCATTAAGCAGTTGTGGCGCTCCGAACACTTCACCAGGCTTGACAGCGACCAGTACTTCCGGTTCGCCGCCATTGGGCGAGACCCTCAAAATACCGTGTGCTCCCTCGTCCGCGAAGACTATCCACTCACCGTCCCACCGGACACCGTGCGGTGGACTGATGGATTTGCAAATCGTCACCGGTGCGCCGCCACTGACGGCAATCTTCTTCAACGTCGAATCCTGAAACGAGTAAAAGCCGATCCATTGCCCGTCTGGCGAGAAGAACGGGCTCATCGCATCGAGACTCGTGTCGGAAACCGCGTGCACTTCAATGTCTGCCATGTACCGCAGATACAATTGACCGGCCGCATCTGCGAAGACCACGCGCGACCCATCTGGCGATATGGCCAGGAGCTGCGAACGCGTCGCAAACCGTCGCCCCTCCGGCAGCACGATCGCAAATCGCATGACTGGCGCGGTTGACAGCCGCGACAGATTCCACGCCACCACCGTGACCGCTGAAACCACGATGGCAATGATCGCAATAAGAACTCCGCGCCTCCACAGCGGCTGCGGACGCGTTGGCATTGTGCCGCCCGCCGGAACGACCGCCGACGAGGCCACGACTGGTTCTGCGATCAGAAAGCGCCCAATGCTGATATCCGAGACGCGCTTGCTCCGATCTTTTTCGAGGCACCGCCGAATCAGCAGTCGGATGTGCTCCGGCACACCGGTAGGCAACGTGTTCCACTCCGGCTCACCTTTGAGCACAGCCGCAAGCGTGTCGGACACGTCCTCGCCGTCAAACGCTCGCTTGCCCGCGAGCATCTCGTACAGCACACAGCCAAACGCCCAGATGTCGGATCGCTTGTCGGCTGCGCGGCCCTTTGCCTGTTCCGGCGCCATGTACGCAGCCGTCCCAAGGATCACGCCGACGCCGGTCATCATCGCCAGTGTCGTGATCGTCGGCGAGTTCATCGCGTCGACCGATCCACTCGTCGTCTCGACGGCCTTCGCCAATCCGAAGTCGAGCACCTTGACGCTACCGTCTGCAGTCAGCGCGATGTTCGCCGGCTTCAGGTCTCGATGGATGATGCCCTTCTCATGCGCCGCCTCGAGCGCTTCCGCGATCTGCTTGGCGATGCCGAGTGCTTCATCGACAGGTATCGGCCCGCGTGCGATCCGCTTGTCGAGGCTCTCGCCGTCAACGAGTTCGAGCACGAGGAACTGCGTGTCGTTCGCTTCTTCCAG
Source organism: Vicinamibacterales bacterium (assembly GCA_051985095.1). GTDB lineage: Bacteria > Acidobacteriota > Vicinamibacteria > Vicinamibacterales > CAVVIG01 > Gp6-AA45. The sequence continues at coordinate 2,515 of JBPYEE010000087.1, forward strand.
CCCGTAGATTTGCGCGATGTGCGGATGGTTCAGCGAGGCGAGCACTTGCGCTTCGCGGCGGAAGCGGGCCACGCGCTCGGGGTCATTGGTGAACGAAGCGGGCAGCACCTTGATCGCGACGTCGCGTCCGAGCTTGGTGTCTTTGGCACGGTAGACCTCACCCATCCCGCCCGCGCCGAGCGCTGACAGAATGTGATACGGGCCAAGTCTC
>JBPYEE010000088.1:0-4267 GCA_051985095.1 Vicinamibacterales bacterium
CCCGATAGTTGCCATCGGCTGTGCTGCACGCCCCATGCCACGGAACAGGATGGCAGTAGAGCGCACGCCGTTCGCGCAGGCCATCACGGAATATTGAGAGCAGCGAACCCGAAACGACGTCGCCTGCAAGCTGAGAGGTGAGCGACGTCGAGGACGCTTTGCACCACCGGAATTTCCCGAAGCCGCCCAGTGGGTGCAGGCCGTCAGGTAATTGGGTGCCGTCGAGAGTTTCGTTCTCACAATGAGTCTCTGGCCGAAACATCGCCGATATCACGCCGATTGGCCCCGCCTCGAGCGGGCCTCGCCAGCGACACTCGGTGCGAGACTGTTCGCGGATCGCGACCGATCAAGCAGGTGCGGCCGGGACGGATGAACTCGCATGGGCGGCGACGCCTTCCATTCGCCCCACTCGGCACGTCGCAGCACCCGGCGCCAGCCGACGGGTTCAAACAGCGGGAGCGCCGCAACGGCGATCGTGTGATCCTCCGCCCGCTCCGCGACAATGAGCGAACCGGCGCCGATGTGCACCACGGTGTGCCACAGATTTCGAGAAAAGCGGCGCAGTCGGCAGCGGAGGCGATGGGCCGACTCGGATTTCCGAGGTCGGCTGCAGTCGGCATTGATCGCTCGGCGCTTCACACCGACGAGGTCAATGCCCAGTAGGGCGCTCGACGGCGTGAGCCTGACGATTCGCCGTGGGGAATCGATCGGTGTCGTCGGCGCAACCGGATCCGGAAAGAGCACGCTGATCGACGTATTACTGGGGCTGCTCGAACCGCAGTCGGGCCGGGTCCTCGTGGACGGCCGGGACATCCGCGAGGGCATCCGCGGCTGGCAACAACGCGTCGGGTACGTGGCGCAGACCTTCGAGCTGCTCGACGACACCGTTCGGCGCAACGGGGCGTTCGGACGATCTGACGACGCGATCGACGATGCGCGCATCGAGTCGGTACTGCGGCTCGCACACCTCAGCGATACCGCCGCCTTGAGCCTCCAGGGTCTCGATACAGTCATTGGCGAACGCGGTGCCCGCCTCTCCGGCGGCGAACGCCAGCGCGTGGCTATCGCGCGCGCGCTGTACCACGATGCGGACATCCTGGTCTTCGACGAGGCGACGTCCGCGCTCGATTACCAGACCGAACAGGCCATCGTCCGCGCAATTGAAGGGCTGCGCGGCGTCAAGACGCTCGTTGTCGTGGCGCACCGACTGTCCACGGTGCGTGGCTGCGATCGCCTCGTCCTCCTGGAGAGCGGCCGGGTGACCGGCGAGGGCGCCTACAACGACCTCGTGGAAAGGCATCCTGCGTTCCGTGACATGGTGACGGCCGGTGCGACATGACCCGGGCGGCCGGTCGACAAGCTGATCAACACCGTATGCGGCATCACCGGAATCTTCAACTACGGCGATGCGGCCCTGGTCGACGGTGCCGCTCTCGGCCGGATGGCGGCATCCATCGTCCACCGCGGACCTGACGACGACGGCTACCTGGAGGACGAGGCGTGCGGCTTCCGCATCCGCCGGCTCTCGGTCATCGATCTGCGCACCGGCCATCAGCCGATTCTCTCGGAGAACGGCACGCGGGCGGTGATCCTCAACGGCGAAATCTACAACCACGCCGAGCTACGCGCGTCGTTCGTCAAGAGCGGCCGGCGCTTTCGAACGGAGAGCGATACCGAAGCGATTCTCGCGGGGACCGGCTGCCCGGACGTTCTGCGGGGAATGTTCGCGTTCGCGATCTGGGATTGCGGACAGCGTCCCCTCTTCCTCGCGCGCGATCGCCTCGGGCGTGAAACCGCTTTATTTCTTCGATGATGGAAGGCGTCTGATCTTCGGCGCCGAAATCAAGGCGCGTCGCGGCAGCCACCGTCGGACCTCTTTGCAGTATTCGCAGTACGCGGCTCCAAATTTCGATCGGAGGAGCGGCTCTTCCACCAAAATGACTAGTCCGCTGAACAACACGCCCACCGCCACGCCGTATTCAATCGTGCGCCACGAGCGCCGCAGAACGGCCTCACCGATGATTACAAGCAACACGCCCACGTACATCGGATTTCGCACGTATCGGTAGAGACCGCGAACGACCAGCCGACGCGGAGGGTCGATGGGTGCCGGCGTGCCACGACCCGTCCATGCGAAGTCGAAGGCGGTCCACGCGTAGATCAGCAGGCCCATCACGATCGGCGCGACGCCGACATACGACCAGCCATGTGGTCGTTCACCGTCTCGGCCGATCACCTGCAGCGGTAAATAGCCAGCCACTACGCCCGGCACGACGGCGGTGAACACCGCCGTGCGCACTAACGAAAATACCTGATCCGATCGGGGCATCACGTTCGAGCGGTGTGGTCCGGTAGCCGCCGTGATTCTACTGCGGCCTACGCTTGCGCGACCGCAAGGCGCTTGAAGCGATCGAAGAGCCCGATCGCCTCGCCGGCGATGACCAACGCGTTGACGTCATGCTCGTACGTCCGACATGGCTCCGGGACGATGCGGTGGCGTAGCGCGATCTGAGCGGCCGTTGGCTGTGACCGCCCTTCTATGTCGGGGTCCGCCGATGCACGCCGTTGCAGCCGCGACGAAGGGGTTTACAGCATTTCGTGCGCGGCGAGCGCGAGCAGGGCCGATACACCTTCGGGAACGGGTTCGCTGGTCTCGGAGGAATGAGATGACCTCGACGACGATGCAGCGTCAGCGTACGGCAATGCGAGTCTGTCTGCTTTTGGCACTGGCGGCATCCGCAGCGGTGTCCGCGGCCGGCCAGACGCCCGAGACCGTTCGGGCCGTGAACCGCGTGCCAGTCCTCAGCCGGCCGAGCGCCGACGCTCCGCTCGTCATGACCATCGATCCGAACACGGTTCTGAACGTCGTGGACAGCGACGGGCAATGGTTCTGGGTGTCGCTGCCGCCAGATTCGGCCAATGGGCCCCGGCGCGGTTGGGTCCAAGCAGGCGACGTTGAGGTCGGCGCCGCGCAGTCCGGGCCGTCCTCAACGAGCGATTCGATTCCGCCGTCTGGTGACGACCTGCGCAGGGCGCTGGCCGACCGCGATCGAGAGGCGCGCGAAGATGCGGCAGCACAGGAACGGATTGAACGAGCGCGCCAGAATCTTGAACGCCAGCGTCAAGCGTACGATGAACTTGTTCACCGGGGACCCTCGGCGGAGTCGAACTCCGTGACGGTGCCACCGGCGGCGGTCAAATCGTTGCAACCGTCTCGCTCCACGTTCGAGGTGTTCGGAGGCTATTCGTTGCTGTTCGACCAGTCGGACAGCTTGACGCTCCCGCTCGGATGGATCGCCTCGGTCGGCGGCCGGATCGCCGAACGCGTGTTGATTGTGGGCGAAGTGAGCGGCGCGTACACGCGCGCCAGCGTGCTCGGCGCGCCGCTCGCGAGCGCCAACGTTCATACCTTCACCCTCGGACCTCGGTTCGCCAGCCGGTCTGATGGATTTGTTCTCTACGGTGAGATTCTCGGGGGGTTCGAGGTCAGCAACGGCAGCGTCCTGGGCGTCTCGGCGTCGTCCACCGGGTTGGCGCTGGTACCTGGCTTCGGGATCGATGTTCCACTCTTACGGAGTGCGGGTGTCCGCTTCGGCACTGAGTTCCCAGTCGTGCGCGACGGCGGGGGTTGGTTTACCGGCTTCCGCCTGACGACCGGCCTCCTCATCAAGTCGGGAAGCCGATAAATCCACAGGCTTTTCCCTCATCGACTACGCAGTTGCGCAACCGAGCCGTCTGTCGCCGCCTCGTTTGCTCGCACTCAGAAGGTGACGCTGAAAACGCCGTTGGTGACGACCTTGGCACCCGTCGCGCCGGTGACTGAATTGGCGACGAGATTGAAAGAAAATGTGCCGGAAGCGCGGGTTGCCGTCAGCTCTGAGACGGTGACCGACCCACTTCCGTTTCCGTCGATCTGTCCGCAGCACGGGGCCACAATCCACGCAGGACAAGGACCAGGATGAGGTTGGCAACCGAGATTCAGTCCCGCAGTTGATCCTCCCGCCGAGGCTCCCGCCGACCCGCCAAGTGCATACGAACCAGGCTGACTGGCGTAGACACGAAATTCCATCCGCTGCGTAAGATCGAGACTCCCTCCCTGAACCTCGAGATATCCCAAATCCGTGTTATGAACGGCGAGGCCGACGCACGGCGCCGTCCAGGCGGCCCCATCGATGAGTGCGCTCATGGAGCCTTTCGAGACACATGTCGAAGATGAACTAGGGGCTGCTGGGCCGCATGCGCTCACGAGCACTGCGATGCACGCCCA
>JBPYEE010000089.1:0-3136 GCA_051985095.1 Vicinamibacterales bacterium
GGATCCGAAAATCGATTTCGCCTGGGTCCAGGGATCGGCCGCAACCGGTATGCGCACCACGCTGGGATCGGGCGGCGGCGCGGGGGCCGATGCCTCCGCCACCGATCGAGCGGCGGCGCGAAACGCCGCTCCAGCGGCGTCGGGCGAAGGGGGCGGCGGCGGTCTCACGGTGCAGGGCCTTCCACTCGTGAAGCCGCCGTACGGACGCATGACCGCGATCAACCTGGACAAAGGCGAGGTCGCGTGGCAGGTGCCGCACGGCGAGACGCCGGACAACGTGAAGAATCATCCGGCGCTCAAAGGCATGAACATTCCCCGAACCGGTCAATCGGGTAACGTCGGCACGCTCGTGACCAAGACGCTGGTCATAGCCGGTGAGCCGCGCGTGACCACGACGGCCAGCGGCCGCCGCGGCGCGATGCTGCGCGCGTACGACAAGGCGACGGGCGCCGATGCCGGTGCCGTCTACATGCCGGCGCCGCAAAGCGGTTCGCCGATGACCTACCTGCTCAATGGCCGGCAGTACGTCGTCGTTGCCATCAGCGGCGGAAACTATTCTGGTGAGTTGCTCGCTTTCCGGTTGCCGGCACCGCCGACTAGGAGTACTGGAGGGCAGTAGCCGTCTGAAATGCCGCGGTTTTCCTGAGACAAACCGCGCTCGCTCGGGGTCCGGTCGGGTGCACTGAGGATCGCGCGAAAGACCCTGTGTGTGAAGAACGGCCGGGACCAGTGCCACAATTGCGAAAGCACACGGGGCAGCCCCGGTGCGCGCCCCGCACCGCGTTTCAGCCGCACATGCACAACCGCGGTAAGGCCATGTGCATGGAGGTGATTTATCCGGACATTCGACCAGACGCGGCACGTCCGGGTCCGGCGCGCACCGAGAAGTTGAGCTGCGTCAGCAACTATCAGTTTCGGTGGCACATCACCTACCCGCATGCAGAGGAGGTGCAACCGCTGCTGCCGGAGGGAACGATCATTCACATCACGGCGTGGCACGACAACACGTCGGCGAACAAGTACAACCCGAACCCGCGCAACTGGGTCGGCTACGGTCAGCGGACTATCGACGAGATGAGCTTTGCGTGGGTCAGTCTGTTCTACATCGACGAAGCCGATTATCAGCAGCGGGTCGCGGCCCGCAAGAAAACCAATGAATAGAGGGCTGATTCTGGCGTGCCTTTTCGGCGGGTGGCTGGGCGCGTCGGCGTCCGCGGCTGCGCAGCCCGGTTACCCGACGGCGATCCCGCAGACGAAGTTCGACAGCGGCCAGGACATCCAGCCGTACTTCGAGGGATGGATCAAGAACAAGGACGGCACCTTCGACATGGTGTTCGGCTACTTCAATCGAAACTGGCGCGAAGAGCTGGCCGTTCCCGCAGGTCCACTGAACAGCGTCGAGCCGGGCGGCCCGGATCGCGGCCAGCCAACCTACTTCCTGCCACGGCGGCAGGGCTGGGTTTACCGCGTGCGGGTACCCGCGAACTTCGGCCAGCAGACGGTGACGTGGACGATCACTGCGAACGGGAAGACGAACAACAAGGCGTATGGCGAGCTGCTGCGGGTCGAGGAAATCACCGAGCGGATCATCATGACGCGCGCAAATCTCAATCCGGGCGACGATGACCCCAATCAGCCTCCGGTGATTAACGTTCCGCCGGTTGCTGGCGCGGCCGCTGGCGCGCCGATCGCCGTGACTGCGATGGTGACCGACGATGGGCTCCCGGAGCCTCGTGCGCCGGTACAGCGGACCGTCACCGACGCGACGCGCATCCAGGCACAGGCGAATTCTTCGGCGCCGCAACGTCCGCGCGGGCTGACGGTCAGCTGGATGCAGTTAGGTGGCTCGGCGAAGGTGACGTTCGACAAGACCGGCGCGATTGCTGTCAGCGAGGGGAAGGCGATCGCAATGGCGACGTTTCCGCAGCCCGGCACCTATCTCCTGCGTGCGACGGCGAACGATGGCGCGCTCGCGACACGCGCCGATCTGAGCGTGGTTGTTGCGGCCACGCCCGGCGCGACACCGGGTTCGACCGGACCAATCATCGAGAATGACCGCGTCACCGTGTGGGATGTAACCGCTGCCGACCCGAATGCGCCGCAACCGGCTCACGAATCAGTGTGGGTGTCCGTTGTGAGGCCCGGCGACGTGCAGGTCAAGGCGCAAGGCGCACGTGGTGACGTGGTCGGGCTCGGCGGCCGCGCGGTCGTGATCGATCTGAAGGACAAACGCGTCGCACCGATCGCGAACCGCAGCGGTCATCCGCTGGCATTTCCACGTCCGGGTCAACTCAAGAAAGTTTTCGAAGACGAGCGCGTGATCGTGTGGGATTACACGTGGACGCCCGGTCAGCCGACGCCGATGCACTTTCATGACAAAGATGTCGTGGTCGTCTACCTGGCGGACGGAGCACTCACGTCGACGACCCCCGACGGTCAGCACTCGGCGAATGAGTTTTCGGTCGGGACGGTCCGGTTCAACCAGCGGGATCGCGTGCACACCGAAGTGCTCTCCCGCGGTGCGGGCCGCGCGGTCATCACCGAGCTGAAATGATGGTAAAATCAGCACTTCGCCGCTTCCCGGGCGGCGCGTTCTTCCCGCTGTCGACGTCGGGGCGTGGCTCAGCCTGGTAGAGCACTCGGTTCGGGACCGAGGGGTCGGAGGTTCAAATCCTCTCGCCCCGACCAATTTCCAAAGAAAATCACTCGGTTTTATGGCATGTCGGTTGCTGACGTGCCGTCTCATTCCGAGTTGAGTACATTTTGAGCACAGTGCAGCCCGCCTCACCGCGGGCTTTTTTGTTGCACGAGGCCACTCACCACCTCGTGCAGGAGCTGGCGACCAACCCATACTTGTTCGAAAACGGCAGATCGTGATCGAAGTGCTACTCGATGCGGCGAGAGACCCGATTGGCGAACAGTTCGGACATCAGCCGCGCGTCGGGTCCGTGCGCCTGCAGGCCCAGCACGAATACCGTCAGCGGGATCGCTCTGGTCATCCACGGGAGTAGGTAGCCAGTTTTCGGACGCATTCCATGCCGCCTCAAGTGAACACGTGAATATCGCTTCGTGGCGACTCGGGTCCGGCGCCATCGCAGACACGGCCCAAAAACTCCGTGCGCGTCTGTAGGCCTGC
>JBPYEE010000090.1:0-20956 GCA_051985095.1 Vicinamibacterales bacterium
GACCTGGAAATGGCTCCGCCTGATGCCGGAACACGAAATCCATCACCGAGGCCAGCTCTACACGATGCTGGGGATGCTGGATGTGCCTGCGCCGCCGTTGTACGGGATGACGGCGGCGCAGGTTCAGGCGCGCGCTACGCGATCGTGATCTTGCGCGGCGCTTGGGAATTCTCCTCGAGGAACGACTTCTTCGTCGCGAGATCGTCCGCCGTCGGCTGTACTCGGCCGTTCGCGTCGGTCACGCGCGAGACGAGCGTGTGCGCGCCCGGCGTCGGGTTGTTCCAGCTGTAGTGGAAGAGTTTCCAGCCGAAGCGGTCCTTCGCCGTCACCGGGTCGAGCGTCGCCGCCTGCCACGCGCCGTCGTCGACCTTGACCTCGACCGATTTGATGGGCGTGCCGTCGTTCAGCACGACGCCGGTGATGTGGCACTGGTTGCCGCTCTTGCTCACACGCGCCACGAACGACTTCAGGTTCATGTGTGTGACGGCGGTTTCCATGTATTTCATCTCGCCGTCGATCGTCTCGCCGCGGACCGTGCGGTACCAGCGCGCCTGATACTTGCCCAGGTAGGCATCCTCCTGGAGGTGGATCTGCGACAGCCACTTGACGTTACACACCCCGTACCAGCCCGGCACGATCAGGCGCAGCGGCGCTCCTTGATGTTTGGTCAGCGGCTCGCCGTTCAGTGCCCAGGTGATGAAGGGCTCGTTCGACATCGCCTTCTCGCGATTCAGGCTGCGGCCGAACGGGACGTCGATCTTGAACTTCTGCGTCCGCCACTCGACTTCCTCTTCGCCGTGATCGGCGCCGAAGAAGACAAACTCGCGGGCCGCCGGCTTCACACCGGCCGAATCGAGGACCGTCTTCAGCGAAACGCCCGTCCATTTTCCGTTGCCGCAGAGACCTTGCAGCGGCCCCCGGTTGCCCGAACACTCGAACCCGGCCACGAGCTCGGTCGAGCCCATCTTCTTCAGATCGTCGAGCGTCAGCTGTTTCGGACGGTCGACGAGTCCGGAGATCTTCAATTTGTAGGTGGCCAGATCGACCTCGGGATGGCCGTAGTGCTGCGTCGTGGCGAATTTGTCTTTCGCGACAAACGGCCCCTCGATCGTGCGCACGTCGAGCAGACGCCGGTCGGGCGGCGTGTCCCATCGCACGTTGTCCGGAATGTCAGTGAACGGGACGAGCGTTTCGCCCTGCGCGAGCGCGGGGAGGACAAACTCGGGCAGACCGACGACGCTCAGGCCGGCCAGGGCGAGGCCCCCTTTGAGCAGATCACGGCGCGTATGCTGGTCCATCATGATGATTCCTCTCGGCTACAACAGCCGGGGTGATTCTAGCACTGTCGATCCAGGATGCCGCCGTTCGACGAGGGTTCAGGTGTTGATTTCGGGAGGACAACAATGCGATTCATGGTCTTTGTCAGGGCTACCCGGGAATCCGAGGCGGGGGGGCTCCCCAGCCGGGAACTCCTGGCGGCGATGGGGAAGTACAACGAAGAGCTGGTGAAGGCCGGCGTTTTGCTGGCAGCCGAGGGTCTGCAGCCGAGCTCGAAGGGCGCCCGCGTCCGGTTTTCGGACAAGACACGGACGGTCGTCGACGGACCATTCGCGGAAACCAAGGAGCTGATCGCCGGCTACTGGATTTTCAAGGTCAAATCGAAGGAAGAGGCAATCGAGTGGGTGAAGCGCTGCCCGAATCCCTTTGGCGGCGAATCCGAGATCGAGATCCGGCAAATCTTTGAAATGGCCGATTTCGGCCCCGCCCTGACGCCGGAGCTGCGGGAGTATGAGCGGCGCGTCGGCGCGCAGATGGCGGCGAACGCCCAAAAGGCGTAGCCGGGACGACGGGGTACACTGAGGCGCAATGGATCCCGGTGCCCCGCGCGGGTGGATCGCGGCCGCAACCCGGATTGTCGCGTTGACCGGCGCCGGAATCTCGACCGATTCCGGCATTCCGGACTTTCGCGGCCCTCAGGGCCTGTGGACGAAGAACCCCAAGGCCGAACAGCTGTCGAACATCCACTACTACATGGCGGATCCCGAAGTCCGCCGATTGTCCTGGCAGAGCCGCGTCGACCATCCGGCGTGGCGCGCCGAGCCGAATGACGGCCATCGCGCGCTCGTCGCGCTCGAACGACGCGGCCAGCTGCGCGCGCTGGTGACGCAAAACATCGATGGCCTGCACCAGCGTGCGGGCAGCTCGCCCGACAAGGTGATCGAGGTGCACGGCACGATGCGGGACGCCATGTGCATGATGTGCGGCTGGCGGGGGCCGATGGCTCCGGTGCTCGACCGGGTGCGCGCCGGCGAACCGGACCCGCCCTGCGCCCGCTGCGGCGGCATCCTGAAGAGCGCCACGATTTCCTTCGGCCAGCCGCTCGTACCCGACGTGATCGACCGGGCCATGCGGGCCGCCGAAGAGGCCGATCTGCTGCTCGCGATCGGCACGAGCCTGCAGGTCTTTCCCGTCGCCGGCGCCGTTCCCCTCGCCAAGGCGGCCGGCGCACGAATCGTGATCGTGAACGCCGAGCCGACCCCGTTTGACGACATCGCCGATGCCGTCGTCCGAGAGCCGATCGGGTGTGTGCTGCCGGCGCTGTGCGGTGTCGATCTCGCCGACCGTCGTTCGACCACTGTGTAGGAGACGAGTCATGCCGAAAATCACGCCATTCCTGTGGTTCGACAACAACGCCGCCGAAGCGGTCAGCTTCTACGTGTCGGTGTTTCCGAACTCGAAGGTCATCAGCTCGTCACCGATGGTGGTGCACTGCCAGCTGGATGGCCAGGAGTTCACCGCGCTCAACGGCGGACCGCAGTTTCGGTTCACCGAAGCGGTGTCCTTCGTCGTCCCCTGCGACACGCAGCAGGAGGTCGACGACTACTGGGCGAAGCTGACCGCCGGTGGCGGCACGCCTGGCCGGTGCGGGTGGTTGAAGGACAAGTTCGGGCTGTCGTGGCAGGTGGTGCCGCGGGTCCTCAGCCAGCTGTTGGGACAGGGCCCCGAGACGTCCAAACGCGTCATGGACGCCGTGATGCAAATGGACAAACTGGACATCGCGCGCCTGCGCGAGGCCGCGCGCGATCAGGTTTCCACGAACCGGTAGCTGGCGTGGCTGTCGTAGTCAATGCCGTGCTTGCGCTTTAGCTCCTGAATGTAGCGGACCGTCGCGTTCGTATGCGGACCGACGCCTTCGTTCGTGTGGAGCAGGATGTCCTCGAGCAAGCTCGAAACGGTCTTGCGCTGGTGCGCGGCCAGGTCCTGAACGAGCGCGGCGAGCCGCTTCTCGAGTCTCACCGGCACGTCGACACGTTCTATCGCGACCGCCGGGCCCGCATTCAGCAACGGCTGACCGAACAGCAGGTGGTAGCCGTGCAGATCGCGGACGACGTAGTCGCGCATGTGCCACGGCTCGTCGCGGATCGGCTGCGCAACCTCGACGCCGCTCGCCCGGTGGAACTCGTAGAGCGCATCCACATCGTCAACATCGAAGAACAGACAGCAGCCGCTTGGATTCGGCGCGTAGGTGGCATCGAGAAAGATTTGTGCGCGATCCAGGCTGACGCCGGCAAACGTCGGCGGCTCGCCCCAGGTAAACACGAGCGTGAAGCCGAGCTTCCGGGTGTAGAACGCGATCGCGGCATCGAGGTCGGTGACGAAAACCGACGCGTGTTGCCGGTCGCATGCGATGGGTGGCCTCGGGGCGGTGGTCATGATGCGGAGAGTCTAGCGTTCCTGGTTGCGAATCTGTAACCTACGCGGATGACCAAGCGCTCGTCGCGGCGAACGTTCCTGCAGGCGGCCGCCGGGATCGCCGCCGGCACGGTCCTCGGCGGTCCCGTTCGCGCGCAGAGTCGGCGCGCGTGGCCGAAAATCGAGCCGCGATTCCTGATCACACCCCAGCAGGCCTGGGACTGGCACCTCTTCAAGAGCCAGGGCGGGCCGACCTACGCCGGCAGCACCGGCTGGAAACGCTTTACGGATTTTCTCGTCGAGAAAATGCCGGGGCTGGGCGCTGTCGATCTCGATTTCGTCGACATCCCGTACGACCATTACATCGTGGACGATTGGCCCGATCGACGGACGCACATCCATGACTCCGGCGCCGCGGTCGAGAAGCTTGTCAGCGATGGCACGCCCGTGGCCGTCGTGGCCTCGTACGGCATGACGTCGGGTTTCACCCCGCCGGACGGCACCACCGCGCCGATGCTGTACTACGACCCCGCACACGCGCCGACACCGGCCGACATGGCTGGAAAAATTCTCGTCTTCCAGACGGCGCCCTATCCCAATCCGCCATATTCAAACTCGTTCCTCGACAACTACACCCCGACCGATTACGAATGGCGATCGCCGGGCAACTGGCCGGCGCTGTTTACGCCGCCGCCGACGAACGTCACGACGTCGTATCACTGCCGGTGGGTGTGGAGCCAGCTGGGCGGATTCGCCGCGATTGCCATCAGAGCGCGTGCCGCCGGTCTCGTCGTCGTGTACGACCTGTCGCCTGGCGCCGCGTTTGGCCTGGCCCAGCGCAGCGTCTATACGGCCGACGGAAAGGCGGGACTTGGCGCGACCTACGTCAATTGCCCGACGCTCACGCTGGATCGCGTGAACGGCGCGAAGGTCGTGGCCGATGCAAAGGCCGGCAAAACGGCGACGCTGACGCTGACCGCCCGTTTTCAGCGCGATACCGGCAGGGCGATCATTGCGTACCTTCCGGGGAAGCAGTACGGCACACCGCGCGACGAGCAGGTGCTGATCGCCACGCATACCGATGCGATGTCGCTTGTCGAAGAGAACGGCGGTCTCGGCCTGCTCGGCATCATGTCGTATTTCAATCGGCTCCCGCGTGCATCGCGGCCGCGCACCCTTGTCTTCTATTTCGACTGTCGCCATTTCATGCCGGGCGGCGAGGCGAGCTGGCCGCAGTTCGACTACTACACCCAGCACGCGGAACGCCTGCGCTCAATCGTCGCCACGATCGGGGTCGAACATATGGGCGGCCGCCAGACGGTCGAAACCGGACCGGGCGGCAATCAGTACGGGTACTCCAAGGAGCTTCCGGAGCACGGCGGCGTCATCACGAGCCTCATGGATGTGTACAACAACAACATCTGGCTCGTTGAGGCGATCGCGCGCGCCGCCACGGACAACCACTGGCCGCGCGTCGATGTGAAGGCGGGGAACGTCGCGCCGGGGGTCAACGGCGGATTTCAGGGCACTGTAAAGAGCCCGATGAACAAAGGGCGTGCGTACAAGATTCCGGGGATCGGGCTCGCCGGCGATTGGCCGGGCGGCTGGACGCAAACCTACGCGCAGATCGACACCGAGGCGGGCCCGCACGGGTTCGATCGAGACTACTTTGTGCAGCAGGTGGCGGGACTCTCCCAGATCGCGGGCGACCTGATGCTGGTCGATCCGAGAGTGATCGATCTGGGGTGGGGCGCGTTGAAATCCGCGATCGTGCGCCTGCCGGACGCGACCCGGCGGCCGCTCGTCGACCAGTACGTGGCCGCGTTCCGGCACGCCGAGCAGTCGGCGTTCGGCGAGGCCCGAGCCGCCCTGACGCCGCTGGCCGCGGTTCAAGAACTGCAAGCGCTCGTCGAGGGTCAGCTCGCGAAGCTCGCGTAGGCGTCGTGTCGGCAGGTCGCCCGCGTATCAGCTGCGCGGTTTCGGCCGGACCGCATTGGACAGCGCCAGGCGGTTCTCGCGCGTGACGTAGCTGATCTGCAGGTTGTACCCGTTCGGCGTCGCCGTGTGATAGCTCTTGAACGCGGCGGTGTGAATCTCGTCAGGCACCCACGTCCCATCCGGTCCCAGATGGCGGCTCGACGTATCGACCTGGGCGCGCAGGCCGCGCTTTTCGAGCTCCGCTTTCACGCCGTCAGTGTCCCACGGCGAGATGCCGAACGAGATGTGATCGATTCCCACCGCGCGCCGCCGCGCGCCGGAGCCGTTCTCGGGGTCGAGCGGGTTCCCTCCGCGAATGATCGCGTCGCCGACGTCGCCGATCATCAGCTCGTTCTGGCTGCCTTCGTCGTAGGTCGGGGTCCAGCCGAGCAGGTTGCTGTAGAACGACGCACTCTGTTTGTAATTCGTGACGCCAAACGACAGGTGATCGAGCCACACGGTCTTCCAGCCGGTCGGCGCAAACGGCGGCGCGACACTCTGCGGCGCGCTCGGCCGTGAGCGGTGGCGAGCCCTCACGAGGCCGTTGGCATTGCAGATTTGCACCGGCCATCCGTCGGGATCTTTGACCCAGAAGCTCTCAAAGCCCTGGCCATCGTGGTCGGCCACCGGGGAGAGACCGCGTTTGCCGAGTTCCGCCTCGACGCGCTTGGCGTCCCAGCGATCTATCACGAACGAAAAGGACTCCACGGCGACGCGAACCGGTCCGCCGCGCCCGCCGCCGGCACCGGGCGCCGCTTCGAACGACGCGGCCGGCGCCTGCTTGAAGATGACCGATCCCCAATCGCCGATGTCGAGCACCGCCTGGCGGCCGTCATCCTGCCGCAGGGTCCATCCCATGAGCGCGATGTAGAACGCCGCTTCCTTCTGATAGTCCGCGGCCCGGAACGTCAGATGGTCCAGGGCGACCGTCTTCCAGCCGGTGTGCTCGAAGATCGGCGTGATGTCCGACGTGTTGCACGCCGGCGTGCCGAAGGTGAGCATGCAGCGACCCTGGGCGAGGGCGGAAAGGGGCGCGCTCACCGCCGCGGCCCCGACCGCTTGCAGCAGCTGACGGCGAGACAGGTCGATGCGGCGGAATCGGGTCTTCGGAGTTGAGCTCATGCTGGATGTCCTTTCACAGCTACCTGACGACCACCGTTCCGATATTCCGACGGCGCAGCATGTCGTTGAACGCCGACACGTCCTTGCCGATAACGGCGTTGAGGTCCGCCGTCGCGGCGCCCACCTGATCGGTGAGCACCTTGTGCACCTCCAGCTGCTGCTCGGTCGGCCCAAAGTCAGCCAGCTGCAGCGTGTCGGCAAGGTGCGCCAGCTTTTCGATCAGCTGGCTGGGCATCCTCAGAAAATCCTGCCCGCGCCCTGTGGCGGTCATATTGAACAGCCGCTCCTCGATGGCGCTCATTCGCGTGTCGAGGTCGTCGGCGACCGCCAGCAGCTCCTTGGCGGCTAAGTCCTCACCCAGAAACGTCTTCAGGTTGCCGATCTGCGCCCGGACCGCTTCGGCGCGGTTGACGAGATCGGCGGTTCGGTTCATGTTCTCGCGGACTTCGCGCGAGGTCTTGGTCTGCGCCTGGATGTCCGCATCGGTGGCGGCCGTGTTCGGATCCTTGCGAACGGTCAACGATTGCGACGCGGTCTGGCCTCCCGCCTCGAGCGCCACCGTGTAGGTGCCCGGCGGGACGAGCACCGAGACGCGGGTCGCTCCCGCCGTCGCGACCTTGCGCGTGCCATCCGCGTTCATTTTGAAATCCGGGGCGTAGCGGGGCGGCGTCCGCGGCTTCACCTCGGTCGACAGCTCGCCGCGCAGATCCCACCAGATGCGATTCAGACCGGCGTGCGGCTCCTTGACCTCGATCGTGCGGACGACTTGCCCGGCTTCGTCCCTGACGATGATCTTCACGGCTGCCTGAGCGTCCTTGGGCGGCGGCGCCTTGAGCCAGAACGTGATGGGCGCGCCGTCCGGCGGATTGATCCCCTCCGTCGCGTCGTCCGGCATCGACATCGGGTCGGTGATCGGACGGAAGCGGTAGGTGGGTCGCGTCGGAAACAGGTGGGCGTTGGCGGCCAGCACGGCGGGCGTCAGCTGCCGGAGCGGCGTCACGTCATCGAGCACAAAGAACCCCCGGCCGTAGGTCGCGACCACGAGATCGTTGAACGTTTCCTGCACGGTGATCCAGTGCAGTGGCGCGCGCGGCAACCCCGACTGGAGCGGCAGCCAGTGGTCGCCGTCATCGATCGAGAAGTACAACCCGTTCTCAATGCCGAGGTACAACAACCCCTTGCGGACGGGATCCTCGCGGACGCAGTGCGCGTAACTGTGAACGGACCGGGGCAGGTCGCCGGCAATGGCCTTCCAGGTCGCGCCGTAATTGGTCGTTTTGTAGACGAATGGATCGCGGTTGTTCACCTGATGGAGATCGACCGTGAGATAGGCAACACCGTTGTCGTACCGTGAAGGTTCGATATTGCTGACGGTGCCCCAGGCCGGCAGATCCGGAATGGTGCCCGTGACATTGGTCCAGTGGGCGCCGGCGTCGCGCGTCACCTGGACCTGACCGTCGTTGGTGCCCGCCCAGATCACACCTTTCTCCCGGGGGGATTCGGCAATCGCAAAGACGACGCCGGCGTATTCCACGCCGACGTTGTCGGGCGTGAGGCCGCCGGAGCTCTGCTGCCGTGAGGTGTCATTTCTCGTGAGGTCGGGGCTGATCACCTGCCAGCTCTGGCCGCCGTTGACCGTGCGGTGCACGAACTGGCTGCCAGCATAGACGGTATTGTGGTCGTGCGGCGACAGGGCGATCGGGAACGTCCAGTTGAAGCGGTACTTCACGCGCCCCGCCGGCGCGCCCACAGTCACCTCCGGCCAGATTTCGACTTCGCGCGCCTGACGGGTCCGCTCGTCGAAGCGTTCGACGGTGCCGCCGAGACTGCCGAACCCGGTGCCGGTCGACCAGACAATATTGTTGTCGACCGGATCCGGGATCGCCCATCCGCTCTCGCCGCCGGCGACCGAATGCCACAGGCCGCGTGGAATGGGTCCGGAGGGAGCGTCTTCAGACTGCTTGGCGAGGCGGCTGTTACTCGGGCCGCGCGTCGACGGTCCATCCTGACGGTTGCCGTAGACGTTGTACGGGATCTGATTGTCGGTCGTCACGTGATACATCTGCGCGACCGGCAGCTGAATCGAGTGCCAGCTGCGGCCGCGGTTCACCGACAGGCTCAGTCCGTCGTCATGCGCCACCACCATCCGGTCGCCGTTGGTCGGGTCGATCCACATGTCATGGTTGTCGCCGACCGGGGCCAGCTTGCCGCTCAGATCGATGCTGGTCTGGCCGCCATCGAGCGTCTTGGTGAATTCAGCCGAAAGGAAGTACGCCTCATTCTCGTTGTCAGGTGCCACTGCGAAGCGGGTGTAATAGTGGGTCCGGCCGCGGAGGCGCCGGTCGGCGCTCACCATGTGCCAGGTCTCGCCACTGTCCTCGCTCCGCCACAGCGACCCGCTCTGCGTCGGCTGGCCGCCGTTGGTCGGCATCCCGTCTCCGGTTTCAATCAGGGCGTAGACCCGGCTCGAGTTGCTGCGCGCGACCTGCGGCGAAATCTTGCCGACCGGCGCAGCCGGGAGTCCGTGCCCGGTGAGCCGCGACCAGGTGAGGCCGCCGTCGGTCGATCGAAACAACCCGCTTCCCGGGCCGCCACTCGTGCGGCCCCAGGTGTGAATTTCGAGCTGCCACATGCCGGCGAAGAGGACGCGCGGGTTGTTCGGATCCAGTGCGACATCCGAGCAGCCGGTGTTGTCGTCGACGTACAACACGCGGGTCCAGGTGCGACCGCCATCGGCGGTCCTGAACACGCCGCGCTCGGCCTGCGGACCGTACGCGTGGCCGAGCGCGCACGCGAAGACCACGTCCGCGTTCCGGGGATCGACGACGATGCGCGCGATGCGGCCCGTTCGCTCGAGGCCCATCCGTGTCCACGTGTGGCCACCGTCGGTCGATTTGTAGATCCCGTTGCCGATCGAGATGTTGCTGCGGATGAACGCTTCACCCGTGCCGGCCCAGACGACGTTCGGATCGCCGGGCGCGACCGCCAGGGCGCCGATCGACTGGACGTCTTGATCGTCGAAAATCGGGTCCCAGTGCGCACCGCCGTCGGTCGTCTTCCACACACCGCCCGATGCCGCGCCCGCGTACAGAACGTTCGCATTGCCCGGAATGCCGGCCACGGCAATCACCCGGTTGCCGACCGGCCCGATGTACCGAAACTTCAGCGCGTTGTAGACATCGGGATCGAGCCGTGGCGAGGGCTGCGCGTCGAGTCGCGACCCGTTCGATCGACCGACGACCCACACCAGGATGGCGACAGCGGCAAGACGGCGGCGCATGCGGGCGGCTCCTCCTGAGCCGCTGAACTCTACCACGCCGCCTGCGCCGGCTGTGACCCTGGCGGGCGCGTCCTACGAGGACGCCTTGACCGAGACGTGCCGGATCGCTTTCCCCGGACGGGCGCCGGTGTGTTCGCCCTTGTCGATGACCAGCACGCCGTTTACGAGCACATACGGCACGCCCGTCGCGTACGACTTCGGTTTCTCGAATGAGTTCGTCTCGCCGACGGTCGCCGGGTCGAAGACCGCCACGTCGGCGACCATGCCGGGCCGCAGCTGTCCCCGATCCGGCAATCGCAGAATCGAGGCGGGCAGCGTGGTCATCCTGCGGACGGCTTCTTCGAGCGTCAACAGCTTCAGGTCCCGGACGTAATGTCCGAGCACGCGGACGTTGGTGCTGTAGTTGCGCGGATGCGGCACCCCGGGCGCATTCAGGTTGATCGCCGACCCGTCGCTCGCAATCGCGACCCACGGCTGGCGCATGACGAGGCGCACGTCGTCCTCGGACATGGTGTGAAACATCCCGCTGATGCGGCCGCCGTCTTCGGCCATCAGCGTGAGGCAGGTGTCGGCGGGATCCGCGTCGCCGCGCAGCTTCGCGATTTCCGAGATCCGCATCCCTTCGTACTTGCGGTTTTTCTCGCTGCCGGCGCGGCCCATCACGATGCCTTCCCACCATCCGTGCTCTTTGGCCCAGGTAATGAAATCCTTGTCCTGCTTGATCCGGGCGCGAATGGCCGGATCCTTCAGGCGTTCGGCGAACTTCGCCGGACCGCCCGCGCGCGCCCAGACGGGAAAGAAGGCGCTCCACCCGTGATTCATCGCGGTGTACGGATACTGGTTGGCCGTAATGTCGAGCCCCCGCGCGCGCGCCTCGTCGATCAGCTTCACGTAGCGCCCCACGGTGCCCCAGTTGTCTTTGGCCCGGATTTTCAGGTGAAAGACGTGCACGGGAATGTTCGCCTCTTCGGCGACGCGAATCGCGAACCGAAGCTCCTTCTCCTGCTCGAAGCCCTCGCTGCCGATGTGCGAGGTGTAGTTGCCGCCGTAGGAGGCGGCCACCTTGGCCAACTCGATGATCTCGCGCGGATGATCGGGGCCGCCGCTTTCGAAGCGAGTCACGAGACCCCACGCCCCTTCCTGCATGGATCGGGCGACCAGCTGTTTCATCCGGTCAAGTTCCGCCGGCGTGGCATCCCGGTCGGCGTACCCCATCACGACGAGCCGCACCTGATCGGCGGCCACGTGCGAGATGATGTTCATCGACACACCCTGACGCTCGAGCCGATCGAAGTACCCGGTGAAGGTCGTCCAATCGGGCGTGACGCCGTCGGACGCGGCGGCCGGCAGGCCGTCGCGCGGCGCGACCGACGATCCTTCGCCGATGACGTCGAGGGTGACGCCCTGGCGAACCTTGCTCTGCGCCGTCCCGTCAGCCAGCACGGTCAGGTCGGAGTGGGTGTGGAGATCGATGAAGCCGGGTGCCACGATCAGTCCGCGCGCATCAACGACACGCGCTGCCGGCGCGTCGCCCACGCGTCCGACCGCCACGATTCGTCCACCCGCGACGGCCACGTCGCCGGCCACGCGCGGACTGCCGGTGCCGTCGACGATCTGTCCGCCGCGGATCACGATGTCGTAGCGCGCGCCCTGCGCCGACGCGAGGACAGTTGCGACGAGGGCGATGACGAGCGCACTCAGTGGTCTCATGGCGTCACCTCGTTACCAGGGCATCTGGCGCTTTGTGTACTCGCGTCCGATGGCCGCGGCGCGCTCCGACGCTGCGCCAATCATCACGCCTTCCTTGATCATGTCGACCACATTGTCGGCGTCGACGGAGTTCAGAAAGAAGAGGTGGTTCGCCTTCGTCGCCGCGAGCACCTTGGCGCGTGCCGCCTGGAGCGCCGGCGGCAGCGGATTCGCGTTGCGCACGCCGAGCGAGAAGGCCATGTCGCCAGGGCCCCACTCGGCGAACCCGATGCCCGGGACCTTCGCACTCGCGTCGGCGTTTTCGAGCGCGTACTTGTCTTCGAGCTTGAGGCCGATCAGCAGCTCGCCGTTCGGGTTGAGCGGCCAGACGTCCGCCTTTTCGGCGTACTCGTCGGCCGTGATTCCCCAAATCCGCGCCGCCGTCGGATTGCCGTGCACCCCGCGGCGGCCGCCGTGTGCCGGAAAGCGCACGGCTTCGACGAAGGCGCGTACCGCACCCGGCGTGTCGGCGTGGCAGAGCAGAATCCCGTGGACGCCGGTTGCGAGCACCTGCTGAAACATCCAGGCGTTGGCACGCACCGTCGCTTCGTCCGTGCCGTTCACCGGGACGTTGACGATCACGGCGGGTGTCCGATGACCGCTGCGAGTGGGACCGCCGTGCGCAAGCCCCCGCATGTAGTCGGCGAGACCTTTGACATCAAAGGGCGCGTGTTCCATGTCGTAGCTGATGTAATCGGCCCACGTCTGCGCGTCGGTCACCCCCTGGTCGAAACTACCCTCGGTGCCCTCGTGGGACCCCGTGTAGTACACCGGCTGCCCCTGCGCGAGGAGCTCGATCGCGCGGTTTATGCGCGACGCCTTGGGCGCCTGGGCCGCGAGGCAGACTACGCTCAATGCGACGACGATTGACGTTCGTTTCATGTCTTCACCCTCTCGGGCGGCCGGCCCGCCAGGCGCCAGAACTGCGCTTCGTTCAACAGCGTGATGCGATGGCCCTTGTTGCGCAGGCGCCTGATCTCCATCAGTTTCAACCCGGCGTCCCGCCCGGCGGCCTGCAGCGGATTGGGCCGGCCGCGAACGACCACCGTCGTCCGCGCCGACGGCGCGGAATGGACGATCGCACCCGCTCTGCGCGCGGCGCGGATCGCCTCGCGGCGGCGCACCGTCAGAATGCCGGTAAACGCGAGATGTACGCCTTTCAAGGTTCGCAGAACGCCGACCCTCCACGCCACGGGCGGCGTTCGAAGGGCCGCGATCATTTCGTCGGCGCTTTCGTAGCGCTTGCGACGCTCGCCGATGCAGCGGTACACAATCTCTTTCAGATGATCCGTGCAGGCCAGCCGGCGGACATCGGGGGGGCGAATCCGCGTACGCGCGTCGCCTTTGATCAGCATCCCCAGCAGCTGGCCCACCTGGTACACGTCGTCGCGCGCCTGCCACTTGGGCACGGTGCGGGCAAGGATGTCGCTCGGGGCCGTTAACGCATTCATGGTGTGCGCCGTGATGCCGCGCTTGTCGCTCTGCTGGCGCACGATGCCAAAGTCTCCGAGCTTCAGTCGGAAGCCGTCGCAGACGAAGACGTTCATCGGCGTGAGGTCACGGTGCAAGGTGTGACCGCGATGGAGCTTCGCGAGCACTTCGAGAACGCCCGCGATCTCGCGGCGCGTGACGCGCTCGGTCCATCGTTTGCCGGATTGTGCGAGAAAAGCGCTGAGGTCGCCGTACCGCGCGTACTCGAGCGCGAGGCAATAGAGCGTCCGGTCGCCACGCAGCAGCGGGAACCGATCGAAGACGCGAATTGCCCGGGGATGCGCGTCGAGCACCTGCCCGAAATACGCCTCGCGGAGCCAGCCGTCAATCCGGGCGCTGACCTTGATGCACACGGTGTCTGGCACCGTCGTCGAACGGCCGAGTCGTGTGGCGAAGTACGCCTGTCCGAACCCGCCCTCGCCCAGCAGATGCTCGATCTGATAGCCGAGCTGCGTTTCGGGACTGACGACGACGTCGGCCGGCGTCAGCAGCTGCGGCGCGCCGAAAACGCTCGCTCCCGCCGATCGGCCGCGCGTCGGCGCCGACGTGGCGTACATCGCGCTAACTCTGCGGCCGCGCCGGCAATGCGAAGGCGGTCAGCATGCTGCCAGCCGGCACCAGCAGGTATTGGCGGCCGTCGAGCATATAGGTGGTGCCGGCGGTCGATCGCATCGACGATCCGAGCTGGTAATGCCAGAGGTTCTTCCCGGTGCGGGAGTCGAAGGCCATCAGGTTTCCGTCGCCATCCCCGGCGAAGACCAGGCCCGATGCCGTCGTCAGGACGCCGGATGCCGAAACCGACGGATAGCGGAACTCCCATTTGACCGTGGCGGTGACGGGGTCAATCGCCCGCAGCGCGCCGAAGTTCTTCTGATCGCGCGGCCGTTGCGTCCCGCCGCCCGTGTACTGCTCACCGGCTCTGAATTTCTGGTCGTAGCCGTAGAAGGTCGCGCACGTCTCGCGGGCCGTCACGAAGAACAGCCGGGTCGTCGGGTCGAACGACGGCGACATGAAATTCGTGCCGCCGCCGAGATCGGGGCATGTTTTGTTGCCTTCTTCGTCGGGCAGGTGGCCCGGCAGGAGCACGGGCCGGCCATCGGAGCCGACCTCCTTGGCCCACGTCGTTTCGACGAACGGCTTGGCGACGATGACCCGGCCCGTCGTCCGATCGATCGTGTAGAAGAATCCGTTGCGGTTGGCGAACATGACGACTTTCCGCGGCTGGCCGTTGATCGTCAGTTCCCCGAGGACGGGCACCTGCGTGGAGTCCCAATCGTGGACGTCGTGGGGCGTGAACTGGTAATGCCAGCGCCGTGCACCCGTGTCGGCGTCGAGCGCGACGAGCGACGTCGTATAGAGGTTGTCGCCTTCGCGCGCGTTGCTGTAGTAATCAGGCCCTGGATTGCCGGTGCCAAAGAAGACGAGATTCTGTTCGGGGTCGTAGGTCCCGGTCACCCAGATCGATCCGCCGCCACGCAGATAGGCGTCGCCCTGCGGCCAGGACTTTTCGCCCGGATCGCCGGGTCCGGCGACGGTGTAGAAACGCCACGCCTGCTTGCCGGTGACGGCATCGTACGCGTCGATGAATCCGCGGATGCCGTATTCCGCTCCCGCGATGCCGACAATCACTTTGTCTTTGACCACGAGCGGTGCGACCGTGGCCGAATACCCGTCCTTGTAGTTCGCGAGCTGCACATCGAACAGCACGCCGCCGGTCCGCATGTCGAGCGCGACCAGATGCGCGTCGAGCGTGGCCATGAACAGTCGATCGCCGAGCATCGCGAAGCCGCGATTGACGGCGCCGCAACACAGCTTCAGGTCGTCGGGCAGATCGCGGCGATAGCGCCAGATGGCACGGCCGGACCGCGCATCGATCGCCCACGCGGTATTGTTGAAGCCCGTGACGTAGAGCACGCCGTCGACGACGAGCGGCGTCGTCTGGAAACTCCCGAGCGCGCCGGTCTGGAACGTCCACTGCGCCGTCAGCTGACCCACATTCTCCGTATTGATTTGTGTCAACGGACTGTGCCGGTGGCCGCTGTAGTCGCCCGAGTAGGTCAACCACCGCGTCGGATCTTTCAAGCCGCCGAGCAGGTCCGGCGTCGCGATTGTCGGCGCCGCCGGTGCCGCCGACGCCACCAGGGCGTCTCCGCCGCGAAGCGTCGTCAGATATCCGACGAGATTCGTCAGGTCGGTCTCGCTGAGCCTGGCTGGCGGAAACGCCGGCATCAGTGAGGTCGGCTCGTAAATCACCTCCTGCAAGGCTGACTTCAGATAGCCCTGCAGCCGCTCGCGCGTGTCCATGATCTGGATGCTGAACACATCCTCGGCCTTTTTCGCGCCGCGGATCCGTTGGCCGTCCTTCGTCACGATCGTGACGGTCTCGAATGCCGGCGCGATCCACTCCGACGGCGTGCGAATCTCGCGGACGAGCGCTGCACGCGATCGCGACACCCCGATGCGCGTCAGGTCGGGGCCGAGGCGTCCTCCGGCGCCGGCCACGCGATGGCAGGTTGCGCACTGCTGCCGGAAGAGCTGCCGACCGCGGTCGACGTCGCCGACCGTCCCTTCGGGCGCCGCGACGGTTCCGATGTTTTTCAGATAGGCGACGATCTGCAGGATGTCATCGTCCGACGTATCCGCCTCCGGTTGCTGCGGCATGTCGGTGCCAGGCACACCTTTGCGAATGGTGTCGAAGAGCCGCTCATCCGCGATGCCGCCGGCGACGAGCGCCGTCAGGTCCGGTCCGCGGTAACCGCTGGCGTCCAGCCCGTGGCAGTCGGCGCACCGGACCCGGTAGAGCATCATGCCGGCGCGAATCGAGTCCCGGTTGCCGAGGTGGGGGTTATTGGCGGCCGGGTTCTTCGTCGAGCGCTCCTGCGCGACCAGCCAGCCGCCCGACGTCACACACCCAACCGCCAGCACGAGCGCGAGCTGCGAACGCACCATACGGCCTCCCTTCGGCTGCAGCAGGCCGTGATCCTACACCGATCGACTTGCGTGAATGATCCGTGATTCAGCCGCAGGCCAATTCACCGGGTCACCCGGGCGGTGAAGAGGATGCTGACGCCGCCGCTCATCGTGGTCCCGGCGCCGCTGTCGTCGGAGGTGGCGATGGTCCGGCTGAGCGCCCCGTAGACGGCGACGTTCGGTTTCACGAAGTACGACGCAGCGCCCGAGAGGTCCCGGCGATCGCGCAACCCCCCCGTCGTGGTATCGGTCGCCCAGGCGCGCGAGAGCGTCAGCGAGACGCCGACCCTTGCTGTGGCCTGGAGGCTCACGCCGCCACCCGCGAACCAGACTCCCTGTGAGAAGACTCCGGTCGAGGCAAAAAACCGCGCCGCCCCCTGCGGGATCTCGATGCTGACCGGCAGGCCGACCTGCGTTCGGGTTTGGTTGGACGGCAGGGCCTGAACCGCGCTCTCACCGAGCACCTCGAGCATCGGCGACACGGCGAGTTTGACGCCGGACCCGCCGGTCAGGAGCGCGATCTTGGTCGTGAAATACGAGGTTCCCACGCCGCCGACCGGCCCGGTGCCGTCGGCACTGCCCACAATGTGCGGCACGCTGGCGCCGATCTGGACTCGCGGCGCCAGGCCCACGGCGGCTTCGACGACTGGCACGTCGACTTCGCTCAGATCGCTGCCGGTCCATCGCGAGCTGGAGATCGTCAACGAGGCCGTCCCGGGTGGGAGAACGGTTGCATCGTCGAGCCACGCGAGCGGCGTGACGACGGCGGCCGGTCCGGAGGTCGGTGTCGGCAGCGGGGTACTGCTCGGCGGGGTGCTCTTGTGCCCGTTGCCCTTCGTGGTGCGTTTTCCCTGGGCGTGGACGGGCGCGGCGATGGCGAGCGCCAGCGCGGCGCTCACCATCGTCCGCCACGGTGAGCGGGCCATTACCGGTCGCCGGAGTTCTGCGACGGTTTCCTGGTGGTCTTGTGAGTGGACGTCGATGAAGTCGTCGCGGTCGTGCCGGTCGTGGTCGTGCCGGTCGTCGTCGTGCCAGTCGTCTTCGTCGACGTCCTGGTAGTGCTCTTGACGTCGTCGTCGGCTTCTGTCTCGCCCTTGCGTGCTTCGATCGTCGCGTTTGCCGTCTGTCTCACGTCGCGGATCGCCTGGCCGAGGCTCATGCCTTTGGTGGTCATGTCGAGTTGGAGCTGCTTGAAGCAGTTGCAATGGAGATTTCGCGCGACGTGCAGGGCCGCAATGAATTGCCCCTGATTCTTGAAGCCCTTCGAGGCGTCGTTGAGCGACATGCCTTTCGGCAGGAGCGCGGTGATCCTCGCGTCGAGCTTCGGCCTCGCGACGATCTTCGCCGCGATCGGAGTCAAAGTCGTCGTCGGCTTGGTCGGGGATGTCGCCGTTGATCCGGACGTCGTCGCTGTTCCAGTCGACCCGGTGGTCGACGGGTTCGTCGGGTTCGACGTGCTCGTGGTCTTCGGCGCCTGCGCATGCTGCGACGCCACAAGCGGTCGACCGTGGTCCGCGTACGCCGGCGCGCCTGTCAGGCTAGCCGACAGCGCAACGCCTACGATGGTCCATGTCAAACGCATCGGATTCACCTCACGGCCCGGCCGAGCAAGTGATGTACCGGTGCATTCTCCGGGAGAATCGCTGAAAAAACGCGGCGGTTCGCGCAAACACGACGACGGAATCGTGGCGTTCTTACACTCTGCGCAGGAACCGCCCGTGCAAGATTTACTGTCCCGGATGAAACACTCGTTAATACTAAAGAGTTCTTTGAATTGAAAAGTCACGCTATGCGGCCGATCTGAGCGCGCAGCGGTCGTGACACTTCTCGTTGCGTTGGCCGTCTGGTTCGTCGTTTTTCTAACGCCGCACAAATTCAGGCAGGTTTCTAAGCGCGGAGGGATTGTCGAGTGGTCGAGGGTCCGCACGCATGGTCCGGTCAGTCTTGGGGCGTTCAAACAATCGCGAGGCCGACTTGAAGCCGAGTTCAGACGTTCCAACCGAATCTCATCGCAGTAACCTGCGTGCCCAGTCGGTTTGCCAGTTCATCTCGACACGCCAGGGCGGGCGCCAGTCCCCGGGGCCAAGCCCACGTAACAACAGGGGAGGTCGGCCCGGACCAGCGCCGGGCCGATCGACGATGTGCTGAAAGTCTCGATGTCCCGGCCCGCCGGCGGAATCAAGATTCACCCAGATGTGCGTTTGGCGGAAAGCCTCCGCCATCCACCTCGCCGGCATGACACCACCATCGGTGGTGAGTGTCGGTGAAGCGACGTCGGTCGCCGTAAACCGTTGGCGGATCGAAGGTTCATCGAAGTCTGACACGCTGAGTCAGTTGTCAAACCGGCCAGTTGGCGGAACTCTTTGGCATCCGGGCCGCCGCCAACCGACAGGCGTGGTTAGTCCTGAAATGCCACCCATGTGGGAACCGTTCCACCAAACAATCACGCGTTGACCGATGAAAGCGCGTGTCCCCGGCTCTGGCGGGTGTAAGGGGCGCACACCAGCGGTCGGCGGCACTGCCTTTAGCGAACTTGACGGTTCAAATGAGTTGTTGCAGGTGCTCCCGAGACAGTGCAAGAATGCGCAGCTGAGCAAGCTCATCCAGCGCTGACCGGGCCGACGACTGGATGTTTCCCACGTTGAGTGCGCTCGAAGGAGTCGATATGTCACCTCAGCGGATCGCAGCGAAATCAATCCGGCTCGGCGCTTTCTTCGCGTTGACCGCTGTCATCGCGCTCCACCAGGCGCGGCTCGGGGCTCAGGCCCTGCCGCCGAATCCGTTGCCGGAGCCGCACGGCTTCCTCGTCACCGGCAACTACGCCGTCGGCTCCACCGCTTTTGCCGCACAGGCGGCCAGCGGCACCCAGACCGGAACGATTCACGTCACCACGTGTCCCAGTCCGCAGACGAATCCGCCGGTGCTCAACTGCGTTCCCGCCAACGCGGACATTGTCGCCGCGTATCTGTATTGGGAGACCATCGACATCAATCCCCAGGCGACCAGTGTGCTGTTCCAGAACCAGGCGGTCGTCGATCCTCTGGTCCCCAACGTGTTGAAGCGAAGTGATCAGGCGGTTTCGGGCGCAGCATGCTATAGCGCCGGCGGGGGTCAGCCTTTGACGCTGACGATGTTCCGCGCCGACGTTCGCCGGCTCCTGCCACTCCAGTACGACGCCAAGGGCCAGCTGACCGGCAAGCGTCTGGTCGGCGACGGCGATCTTGTGGCGAACGGCAATCCCGCTGGTCTGACGATCCAGACGGCCGAAGGCGGCACCGGAAACGTACTGCCGCAAGTGGGGGGCGCGAGCCTGGTCGTCGTGTTCAGCACAGCGACCGAGCCGCTGCGGCGAATCATGGTTTACGAAAACCCGCCGACGACGGCGAATCAGCCGGGAGGCGTGTACATCCAGCCGTCGCTCTCCACTGTGACGACGCAGACGTTCCGAGGTATCTATCAGTCAGCGAACGACCCCTCGGCGCTGCTCACGCACATCGTCGCCAGTTCGCAGAAGAACTCCACGGAAGAAATCAGCTTCAGCGGCAGTCCAGTAGCCGGCTCGGCGATCATCGCACCAAGCGGCAGCGATCCGTTCAAGTCCGCCTCGGCCGCGTCGGACCGCGGCTGGTCGAGCCCGTTCTTCGACGTCAGCGCCCTGATGAGGCCTGGCGCGTACTCGCCGGACGGATTCGGCGAGACGCCGACGACGACGGTGGATCATACGGGCGGGGGCCCATACGACTGCCTCACGTGGGCCGCGGTGATTCTGAGCAGCAAGGTCGCCGACGTCGACGGCGACGGAATCGCGGACGGCGTCGAGGATGGCCACGCGATCTATGACGCTGACGGCTCTACGCTGCCACCGCTCAATGCATGGGGAGCAAGTTCGTTGCAAAAGGACGTCTTCATCGAGATGGATGCGATGTCGGCGCCCGGCGGAACGACGTACGGATCAGTCGCTGCTCCGTACACACTCCTCTCTTCGTCGGCGCCGGCGACCGTCACCGACGCCGCGGGGCACGATCACATGCCGCAGCCGGGCGCGGTGAAGATCCTGATCGACGCGTACCGGAACTCGCCAGTTCCTATCAGACCCCACGTCGACATCGGTGGCGAACCGCGCCGCACCAGCTATGTCAGCGCGATGAATGCCATCGATCCGGCCAGCGGCGTGGACTACTCGCCGTTCCTGATTCCAGCGACCGACGCGAAAGGCGGCGACCTTATTCCGGAGACGCCGTGCGGTTTGAATCCCGCTCCGTGTCAATTTCAGGATTACCCGGGAACGGTCAATTTCGATCACGGGCTGCCCGCGTACAGCCTGCAGTACTTCGACAAGCATCGCTCCAACTTCTTCCATTACCTGCTGTATACGCACGCACTCGCGAAGGCGAAGTCGCCGTTCCCGTGCCTCAACAACAGCACCAATCCGCCGACGCCCGCGAACTATGACGGCTCGACGGGGACGCCGGTGCTGTTCAACCCGAACGCGACATGCCAGGCGCCGCTCATCAACAACCCGGCGTTCCACGTGCCGGCGAGCACGTCAGGGCGCGCGCAGCACCCGGGCGGCAAGGGCATCATCGCGCTGGGTCTGTGGGAGAAGGTCACGTCGTCCGGGAACGTCGTCGAGCAGGGGTCACCCGAGTTGTATGGTTCGACGTCGCTGCACGA
>JBPYEE010000091.1:0-8876 GCA_051985095.1 Vicinamibacterales bacterium
TGACCCGGTCTCCCAGCGCGAGCGGTCTGCCGCGGTGAGGACGCGGATGGCCACGGACGGTTTGGTGGTTGGCGGCAGGTCGCCAGATGCGATGCACGCGCGAATCTCAGCGGCGATATGCTGCTTGGTCGATCGAGCAAACGAAAAGCGCTCGTATTCGCGACAGATCCGCGGCACCGAGCGCTCCATGAACATCAGCGCGAAGTACTGCGGCTGCTCGCGGCTGAAGGCGTAGAGCCGGCGGAACACCGTCCGCACGCGATCGAGCGGCGCCAGCTCCGCCTGGCGCATGTCGTCACCCGGATCGCCGAGCAGACGGAAGCCTTCTTCGGCGAGCGCAAAGAAGATGTCGTCCTTGCTCGGAAAGTAGCTGTAGATGGCGGCCGGGCTGTACTCAATCCGTTCGGCGATTTTCCGGATCGACACGTGCAGAAACCCTTCGGTCACGAAGAGTTCCCGAGCGGCATCCAGAATGGCGCGGCGGACAGCCTCGCGGTCGCGTTCCTGGCGTTCTTTGATGCCCATCAAAACCCTCGTCTGAATGAACGGTGTTCATCGGGTTAACATTGTTAGACGTCGAAACCGGCCCGGGGTTTCAACGATGCGTAAACTATTGATGTGACGTGGCTTGCTGGATCGCGAGCCAGCCGACGAGATAGGACGCCGACGCGGCGGCCAGCGTCGCCCGGAACCCCCAGTTCATGGCGACGAAGATGGCCAGGGTGGCGCCGAGCACCGACAGCGCCCCGTTCATCCCCCACGCCCAGGCCACCAGATCCGGCGATTGGCGCGTGAGCAGCCGCAGGCCCGCCGGCATCGGCACGCCGAGCGCCAGCCCCATCGGCACGAGCCACAGCACGGCGATCGCGATGCGGGTCAAGCGGGAAAAGGGGACCGCCCACTCGACCATCGGCGGCGCGGCGACGATGACGACCAGCGCCAGGGCGGACACGGCCGCGACGGCCACCCCTGCCGACCGGCGCAGCGAGTCGTCCCTCAGACGGCGACTCCACGCTGCCCCCAGACCCGTGCCGAGGAGCAAGGAGAACAGCGTGACCGTGAGCGAATAGACCGGGTGCCCGAGTAACAGGACGAACCGCTGCAGCACCGACACCTCGATCAGCATGAAGCCGGCGCCAAGCGCGCCGAAATAGATCAGCCAGGCCAGCCAGCCGCGCGCATGCACGACGCCGCGGTCGACCACGATGAGCGGCCCCACGACAAAGAGGACGACGAGCGCGGACGAAATGCCGAGCAGCGTCATGAGCGCGCTGAGCCCGTTCCCGAACAGCATCGATCGACCGAACGCCACATCGAACTGGCTCCGCAGCTTCGTCGTGTGGAAGAAGAACGGCCGATCGTCGGTGGTGGGCCGGATATCGTGGTCGTAGGCGTCGTAGAAGGCCTGCGGACTGGCGGCGGTGAGCAGCCGCGCGTAATCCGCGAGGGCCGTGCCTTCGATCCGCTCGGTCGACAGTGAGGTCGGATGAACGTGCGGCAGGTAGAGCACCTCGAACCGGAGCCGCTCGGCGGCGTCGCCGAGCTCCCGTATCTCTTCGGCGGTGAACGGTGTCTTGCGCAGGATGAAGGTGGCGACGTGATCGTGGCGCACAATCGCGACACGATCGGCCGCCGACCAGCCGCGCGCCTGGCAGGCGGCCTGCGCCAGGGAGACGAGCCGCAGCCCGTCGAACACCCAGCGCGTGATCGTCAGCACGCCGCCGTCGGTCAGATGATCCAGGTAATCGCGGAACGCTTCGACCGTGTAGAGCGTGTTCTCCGTGAGCGTATACGCGCCAGCCGCGGTGGCGGCCCAGGTGTCGACGAGCGACGCCTGAATCACGTCATACCGGTCGTTCGATCGCCGCACGAAGCTGCGGCCGTCGTCGATCGCGATCCGGATGCGCGCATCCGCGTACAGGCGCCCGGAAAACTCGGCGAACTGGCCCCGCATCACATCGTCGGCAATGATCGGATTGATCTCCACACCGTCGACGTGCCCGGCGCCGAAGACGAGCGCCGACGCCAGGTCGCGTCCGCCGCCGGTGCCGATGACGAGGGCGTTGAACCCGGGACGGACGAGCCGGTAGGCAAAGGCCGTCAGCTCGTAGCGCAGGTACTCCCCGTCGGCGCGCGACGGATCGAGCTTGATGATGGGTGTCGACGCGGCGGAATCGATGTCCATGAACCGGGTGTCGGGCAACGGTCCCGTGTACATCGGGCTGAGCGACCAATCGCCGTGCGCACGCTCGTAGACCGCGACGCGCGAAAACGAATTCCACTTGCTGAAGAGAACCCGGTCGCCCTGATGCCCTTTGGTGTCGACGACGTCGAAGCGCGCGATCCCGAAGAGCTGGCCGGCCAGCACGCACGCGACGAGCGCCGCGCCGATCGATGCGATGGATGTCCGCTCCCGCGCCCGCGCGAACAGCGTCGCGGCACTCGCCCCGAGCACCGCCGCGGCCAGCACGACCCCCGGTGCACCGAGCCGGTTGAGCAGGGGAATCAGCAGGAGGCAGCCGCCGGCCGCGCCGATCAGATCGGCGGCATAGACCGTGTGAACGCGCGCGCTGTACCGCGAAATCGCACAGGTGACGACGAGGCCACCGGCAAAAAACGGCAGCGCCGCGAGCGCATAGATGGTCAGCATCAGCCGGAGGTTGTCCGGCGAGTAGCTGAGGCCCACGCGCAGCCGCACGAGAAAAAAGAGGGCGACCACGGTCGACGCGGCGTACAGCAGCGACGGCCACGCCAGGCACGCTTCAATCGGCCAGGCCGCCAGCCGGCGCCGCGCGGCGTACGCGAACACGCCGCTGGCGCTCAGGCCGAACAGGGCGATCGAGATGGCGAGGAACGCGAAATGGTAGTACATCGTGACCGAGAAAATGCGCGTCAGCGCCAGCTCGATCATCAGGAGTGAGCAGGAGATCAGCGCCACGCCGACGAGCTGGGGCGCGCCGGGACGAGACCGATCGGCACCGGGCATCGCGGCGAGTGTACCATCCGGCTGATGGCCCTCCTCCGGCACCTCTATCGCACGGCGGCGATCGCGTGGCTCCTGGCGCTGCCGGCCGGCGCGTTCCTGGCGGCACGCGAACACGCATCGGTCCTCGTGCACGCCGCGGCGTTCGGCCTCTACAGCATCGGGAGCCTGATCTGCCACCAGCGCCCGGAGCGGTCGTTTCACCTGTGGTCGGCCCAGTTGCCCGTGTGCGCGCGCTGCACCGGGATCTATCTCGGCGCGGTGGTCGGCCTGGTCCGCCGCCCCCAGGGCGGGCCGCGTTCCGCGCCGGAGGCCCGCTGGCTCCTGCTCGCGGCGGCGGTGCCGACCCTGGCGACGCTCGTCTACGAATGGACGACGGGTGTCGCCCCCTCGAACTGGACCCGTTGGGCCGCGGGCCTGCCGCTCGGGGCCGTCGTGTCGTGGCTGGTGCTTCGGGTAAACTAATTTGTTGTGCGTGCAACTACAGCGGAACAGACGCAGTCGGGCGGGCTGGTGCTCCTGTGCCTGGCGTCGTGGGCGATCCCGGGGGTGGGGCATCTCTGGCTCGGCCGGCGCAGCAAGGGGCTCGTGTTCCTCATCGCGCTGCCCGTGATGTTCGCGATCGGTCTCGCCCTCCAGGGGCGCCTGTTCCCCTTTGACATGTCGGAACCGCTGGTCGGTCTCGCGGCGCTGGCGGACGTGGGCATCGGCGTCACCTATTTCATCGCGAGCGCGCTCGGCTACGGCATCGGCGACGTCCGCGCGGTGACCTATGAGTACGGCAA
Organism: Vicinamibacterales bacterium; assembly: GCA_051985095.1. Lineage (GTDB taxonomy): Bacteria > Acidobacteriota > Vicinamibacteria > Vicinamibacterales > CAVVIG01 > Gp6-AA45. The sequence continues at coordinate 3,769 of JBPYEE010000091.1, forward strand.
CGCGTTCCTGATCGTCGCCGGGTTGTTGAACCTGCTCGTCGTCATCGACGCGTTCGACGTCGCGCTCGGTCGGAAGTGAGCGGCGAAGGGTGATGCGGTGATGCACAGCCACTTTGCGCTTCTCGTGCTGTTCGCCTTCTTTGTCTCCCTCGTCTTCGCCGTCATCGCCAAGGACGGTCTTCGCGAACAGGTGCAGTTCGGCGCTCTCATGTTCGGCGGATTCATCGTGTCGGCCATCGTCCTCGGCTGGCTGATGTACCCGTTTCCCCTCTGACCCCATGAGCTTCGAGAACCTGATCGTCGAGCGCGACGGAGCGGTCGCGGTGATCACCATCAATCGCCCCAGAGTGCACAACGCGTTGAATTCGACGACCATCGACGAACTGCTGCGCGCGATGAGCGAGGTGAAAAGCGACGACGGGATTCGAGCGGTCGTGCTGACCGGCGCTGGCGAGAAGTCCTTCGTGGCCGGCGCCGACATCACCGAGCTGGCCATTCTGACGCCCACCGACGGCCGACGCCACGCGCTGACCGGCCAGCAGGTATTCGACGCGATCGAGAAGCTCGGCAAGCCGGTCATTGCCGCCATCAACGGCTTTGCCCTGGGCGGTGGATGCGAGCTCGCAATGGCCTGTACGCTGCGGATCGCGGCAGACACCGCCACGCTCGGCCAGCCCGAGGTCAATCTCGGGCTGATCCCGGGCTACGCCGGCACGCAGCGCCTCCCGCGACTCGTCGGGCGAGGTCGCGCGATGGAAATGCTGCTGACCGGCGCACCGATCCCAGCCGCTGAGGCGCAACGCATCGGGCTGGTCAACAAGGTCGTCGCCGCGGCCGAGCTGCTGACCGAGGCGCGGGCGCTGGCGGCGCGCCTCGCGCGGAGCGCGCCGATTGCGATGCGCTACATCATGAGCGCCGTCACCAACGGAGCGGAGATGCCGTTCCCGGACGCCTGCGAGTACGAAGCGGCGCTGTTCGGGCTCGTGGCCTCGACCGACGACATGCGCGAAGGGACGCGGGCGTTTCTGGACAAGCGTCCGGCTGAGTTCAAGGGCCGGTAAGTGGCGTATCGATTCGCGCTCGTGGTCTCGAAATACAACGACTTCGTGACCGACCGGCTGCAGGCCGGCGCCCTGGAAGTTCTCGGGGCGGCCGGCATCGCCCGCGACGAGGTGGCGATCGTGCGCGTACCGGGCGCGTTCGAACTGCCGCTCGCGGCCCAGCATGCCGCCGAGAGCGGACGCTTTGACGCGATCGTCTGCCTCGGGTGTGTCATTCGCGGGGAGACGCCGCATTTCGAATACATCTGCGCCGCGGTCGCCCACGGGCTCACCGCGGCGGCCGCCGCGACCGGAGTCCCGATGGCATTCGGCGTCTTGACGACCAACTCGGTCGAGGAAGCGCTGGCGCGCGCGGCCGACGGCCCCGGCAACAAAGGACGAGAGGCCGCGTCCGCCGCGCTCGACATGGCTGACGTGGTGGCCCGGCTGACGAAGCGCTCGGCGCCCAGACCTTGAGGAGGAAGGATCCGCGTCACCGCGCGCGCGAGGCGGCGCTGCAGATTCTGTATCAGTGGGAAATCGGCCAGTCGCCCGTCGGTCGCGCGGCCGACACACTCTTCGAGTTGCAGTGGCCCGAAGAGGGGGGTGCCCCCGACGAAGTGAGGACCTTCGCGACGACTCTGGCGGACGACACCGTGGCGAGGCTCGCGACGATCGATCCGATCCTCGCCGAGACCGCGACGCACTGGCGGCCGGAACGGATGGCGGTCATCGATCGCTTGATTCTCCGGATGGCGGTCTGCGAGCTGATGCGCGATCGCGACACGCCTCCCGCCGTGGTCATCAACGAGGCGCTGGAACTCGCCCGGACGTTCAGCACCGAAGAGGCGGTGCGATTCATCAACGGAATGTTGGACGCGATCAGGAAAAAGCTGGAGGCATGAGTTCGCTCGAAGAACAGGAACAGCAGCGGCGCGCCAACCTGGAGTCGTTGAAGGCGCTCGGCGTCGACGTCTACCCGCGGCGCTTCGAGCGGCGCGACACGATTGCGGCGTTGTGCGACCGCTACGGCGGCCGGACTCACGACGAACTCGAGAGCGAGCGCATCGAGACGGTCACCGGCGGGCGCATTCTCGCGATCCGCGCATTCGGGAAGGCCAACTTTCTGGTCCTGTCCGACGGCCGGGCGAAGATCCAGGTCTACATCCGCCAGGATTCGGTGCCGGAGCTCGATTTCGCGATCTACAAGCTGCTCGACTTCGGCGACTGGATTGGCGTGGCCGGCCGCCTGTTCCGGACGAAGACGAACGAATTCACGATCTGGGCGTCGCGGATCCATTTCCTCGCCAAGTGCCTCCTGCCGCTGCCCGAAAAGTGGCACGGGCTGACCGATGTCGAAATCCGGTATCGGCAGCGGTACCTCGACCTCATCGTCAATCCGGATTCCCGGCGGATCTTCGAGGCGCGCAGCCGGATCGTCGCGGCGCTCCGCGAGTTCATGACGAGCCGCGGCTACCTCGAAGTCGAAACGCCGATGATGCAGCCGATCGCCGGCGGGGCGCTGGCGCGGCCGTTCAAGACGCACCACAACACGCTCGACACCGACCTCTACCTGCGCATCGCGCCCGAGCTGTATCTGAAGCGGCTGACTGTCGGCGGCCTCGAGCGTGTCTTCGAGATCAACCGCAACTTCCGGAATGAGGGGATCTCGACCCAGCACAACCCCGAGTTCACGATGATGGAGTTCTACGAGGCCTACGCCGACTACCAGGCGCTGATGCAGATGACCGAGGAGATGATCGCGACGGTCGCCTGGCAGGCGACGGGCGGCGATCAGATCGTCTTCGGTGCACACCAGATCTCGCTGACGCCGCCCTTCGCGCGCATCTCGCTGCGCGAGGCGGCGCGCGAGGCGGCGGCCCGGCGGCTGCAACGGGCGGTGACCGACGCGGAGTTGCGGAGCCGGGACTCGGCCGCGGCGCTCGCCGGCGATCTCGGCCTCGACATCCAGTCCGGCTACGGCGCCGGCAAGATTACGACCGAGATCTTCGAGCGCCTCTGTGAAGAGCGCCTGGTGCAGCCGACCTTCGTCTACGACTTCCCAACCGAGGTGTCGCCCTTGTCGAAGCAGAAGCCTGGCGACCCCGACACCGTCGAGCGCTTCGAGTTGTACATTGGCGGATTCGAGGTGGCCAACGCCTTCAGCGAGCTCAACGATCCTGACGAGCAGCGGCGGCGCTTCGACGCGCAGCTGGCGAGCCGCGCGCGCGGCGACCTCGAGGCCCATGCGATGGACGAAGACTACATCCGCGCGCTCGAGTACGGGTTGCCGCCGACTGCGGGCGAAGGGGTCGGCATCGATCGGCTGGTGATGCTCCTGACCAACAGCGCCTCGATTCGCGACGTGATCCTGTTTCCGCTGATGAGGAAGCGCGAGTAGCGGTCTCGCAGAATGGCCATGGATTTACCGTTCGAACTGCACGTCGCCCTTCGGTATCTGCTGGCGAAGCGGAAGCAGGCGTTCATTTCCGTGATCTCGCTGATTTCGACCCTCGGCGTCACCGTCGGCGTGATGGCTGTGATCATCGCGCTCGCGCTCATGACGGGACTGCAGCAGGAGCTGCGCGACCGCATTCTCGGATCGAATGCGCACGTCTACGTCTTCAAGCAGAGCAGCATGACCGATTACCGGGGAGAAGTGGCGAAGATGCGGCGCATCCCGCACGTGGTCGGCGCCGCCCCGGCCATGCACGGCATGGGCCTGGCGTCGGTGGCCACGCGCGCCGCGGCCATTCAGCTGAAGGGGATTGATCCGAGCCTCGAGCCGACGGTCACCGACATCAACCATGCCCTCACCTCGGGCAGCGTCGCCGGCCTCGCCGCGACGGGCGACCAGCGGGACGGCATTCTGCTCGGCAAGGATCTCGCGGCCGAACTCGGCGTCGGGGTCGGCGACTCGGTCTCGATTCTGACGCCCGAGGGAACCCTGTCGCCGATGGGGATGCTGCCCGTGCCGCACCGGCTGCGGGTGGCCGGCACCTTCGGCCTCGGCTTGTACGAGTTCGACTCGACCTACGGATTCGTGTCGCTGGCGACGGCCAGGCGTATCCTCGGCCGCGACACACCGGAATACATCCAGCTGCGGCTCGATGACATCTTTCTCGCGCCGCGGATCGCGCACGACATTCCGCAGTACCTCGGCGCCGACTACGTGGCCGACGACTGGTCGAACATGAACAAGTCGCTGTTCTCGGCGCTGGCGCTCGAAAAGATTGCGGTCTCGCTTGCAATCTTCTTGATCGTGATGGTCGCGGCGCTCAACATCGTCGCCTCCCTGATTCTGCTCGTCATGGAGAAAAACCGGGACATCGCAATCCTGAAAACGATGGGCGCCACGGCCAAAAGCGTGACAGCGATCTTCGTCATGCAGGGGCTCATCATCGGCATCGTGGGCACCGCGGTCGGCGCCGCGGCGGGCGTCGGCGTCTCGCGGATCCTCGACCGCTATCAGCTGATCCGGGTGCCGGTCGACGTCTATCAGGTGACGCATCTGCCGTTTACGCTCGTCGCGCGCGACTTCCTGTTTGTCGTCGCGGCGGCGATTGTGATTTGTTTCGTGGCGACCATCTATCCGTCGCGCCAGGCGGCCCGTCTCGATCCGGCGCAGGCGCTGAGATACGAATGACGCTCGTCTCGGCCCGGGGCATCACCAAGTCCTACGCGGTCGGCGGCCACGCCCTTGTTGTGCTGCGCGATCTGGATCTCGACGTCGACGCCGGCGAGATGGTCGCGATCGTCGGCGCCTCGGGCGTCGGCAAGAGCACGCTGCTGCACCTGCTCGGCGGTCTGGACCGTGTCGACGGCGGAACCGTCTCGATTGGCGGGACGGAATTGACGACGCTCGGCGACCAGGCCGTCGTGGCGTTCCGCAACCGGCAGGTTGGCTTTGTCTTTCAGTTTCACCATCTGCTGCCCGAGTTCAACGCCGTCGAGAACGCGGAGATGCCGATGCGCATCGCCCGCGTGCCGCTGGCCGACGCGCGGCCGCGTGCCGAGGCGTTGCTGCGCCGCGTCGGGCTCGGCGACCGGCTGACGCATCGGCCAGGT
>JBPYEE010000092.1:0-8155 GCA_051985095.1 Vicinamibacterales bacterium
TGGCCGCCAACGTCGGTGCGGCGGAAGCGAATCCCGGAATCGGCGGCGGCGGGTTTCAGTGTGAGATTGACCTTGTTGCCGGAGTGAAGACCGATTCCGACGCAGGAAATTTGGCGGCGAAGCGTACGCTGAGCGTCCATTGAGGTCTCAGACCAAGGGGAGCGTCTGCGGGCGGAGCAAAGGCGATGCCCAACCCAGCCGGCTGAGGCCGATTCCACTAATTTGTTGATGTGTGGGAGGTTGTGCGCCGGTGTGCACGATGCGTCGCGCGCCGGGTGTGTCCGTTGTGGTACGAAGACCACAGGTGGCATACCCAAACGTGTGGTCATACTACCACAGAGGCTCAGCTTGCCCGAGAGCGGCTCCTATCGCGGTGCGCACCATTGAACAGATCGGCAAGGAAGCGTCCGGTCGCTGACTCCTGCGTCGCCGCCACCTCCTCGGGCGTGCCGGCCGCCACGATGCGGCCGCCGGCGACGCCGCCCTCCGGCCCCAGGTCGATGATGTAGTCGGCCGATTTGATCACATCGAGGTTGTGTTCGATCACCACGATCGTGTTGCCCTGATCGACGAGCTTGGTCAGCACGTCCAGGAGCTTGCGCGTGTCCTCGAAATGGAGGCCGGTTGTCGGCTCGTCGAGGATGTACAGCGTGCGCCCCGTGCCGCGCTTGGACAGCTCCTTGGCCAGCTTCACCCGCTGCGCTTCGCCACCCGACAACGTCGTCGCCGACTGACCCAGCTCGATGTAGCCGAGGCCAACGTCCTGCAACGTGCGGAGTTTGTTCGCGATGGCCGGAAAGTTCTCGAGCAGCGGCAGGGCCTGATCGACCGTCAGATCCAGTACGTCGGCGATTGACTTGCCGCGGTACTTGATCTCCAGCGTTTCGCGATTGTACCGCCGGCCCTTGCAGTGCTCGCAGGTCACGTAGACGTCCGGCAGGAAGTGCATCTCGATCGCGATGACGCCGTCGCCCTGGCACGCTTCGCAGCGCCCGCCCTTGACGTTGAACGAAAAGCGCCCGGGCTTGAACCCGCGCGTCTTCGCGTCCGGCATCATCGCGAACAGATCGCGGATGAACGTGAACAACCCGGTATACGTGGCCGGGTTCGATCGCGGCGTCCGCCCGATGGGCGACTGATCGATCTCGATCACCTTGTCGACCAGCCCGGTGCCTTCAATCGCGTCGTGGGCGCCCGGCTCGTCGCCGGCGTTGTACAACGTCCGCGCGAGCGACCGGTACAGAATGTCGTTGACGAGCGTCGACTTGCCCGATCCGCTCACGCCGGTGACCGCCGTCAGGACCCCCAGCGGGATCGTCACGTCGATGTTCTTGAGATTGTTCGCGCGCGCGCCGCGGATCACCAGGTCGCCTTTGAGCGCCGGACGGCGCGCCGTCGGCGTCGGAATCGATCGCCGACCGCTCAGATACGCGGCAGTGAGCGACTCGTGCGCGCCCGGCCCGCTGACCGACGCGGCGTCGCTTCCCAGCAGCAGATCCGGCTTGCCCTGAAAGATCACGTGTCCACCGAGATCGCCGGCGCCGGGACCCAAATCGATGACATAGTCGGCCACCCGGATCGTTTCCTCGTCGTGTTCAACGACGATCACCGTGTTGCCGAGGTCGCGCAGGCGCGCCAGCGTGTTGAGCAGCTTGCGGTTGTCGCGCTGATGAAGTCCGATCGACGGTTCGTCGAGCACATACAGGACGCCGGTGAGGTTCGCGCCGATCTGTGTCGCGAGCCGGATGCGTTGGCCTTCGCCGCCCGACAACGTCGCGGCGCTGCGGCCGAGCGTCAGATACCCGACGCCGACGTCGTGGAGAAAGCGGAGGCGTTCCTGAATCTCTTTGAGAATCCGCTCGGCGATGATCGCCTCGCGATCGGTCAGATACAGGTTGTCGAAGACGTCGAGGGCCTCGGAGATCGGCAAATCGACGTAATCCGAGATGGTGCGGTCCTTGACCCGAACCGACAGGCTCTCTTTCTTCAGGCGCTGGCCGTGGCAGGTCGGGCAGGGCCGCAGCGACCGGTAGGCCTCGAGCTCCGCCTGCTCGGCCCAGCTCCCGGTGTCGAACCGGCGGCGCAGGTTGGGCAGCAGCCCCTCGAATTGTTTGCCGGCGCCAAACAGCAGCACTTCACGCGCCTTGCGCGGCAGCCGGCTGAACGGCACGTGAAGATCGATGCCGAAGTCGCGCGACAGCGCCAGCAGCTGATCGCGGACCAGCTTCCGATCCCCGCGGGCCCAGGCCGCAATCGCGCCGTCGGCCAGCGATTTCGACTCGTCGGGCACGATTCGTTGCGGATCGAAGTCGATCATCGAGCCGAGCCCCTGGCAGTCGGGACAGGCACCATGCGGCGAGTTGAACGAGAAGGCGCGCGGCGTCATCTCCGGCACGCTCAGGCTGCAATCGACGCAGGCCAGGCGGCGGGAGAAGAGCCGGTCGCCACCCTCGTAGGAATTGACGACGACGATATCGTCGGCAAGGTTCAGCGCGTTCTCAACCGATTCGGTCAGGCGGCGCTCGACGCCGCCGCGGACGATCACGCGATCGACGACAATTTCGATCGTGTGGTTGCGCCGCCGGTCGAGCTTGATGTCCTCGTCGAGCGAACGGAACTGCCCGTCAATCCGTGCCTTCGTATAGCCGCGCAGCCGCACGGCCGCCAGCTCCTTTTTGAACTCGCCTTTACGCCCCCGTACGATCGGCGCGAGCACGTTGATGCGCTCGTCCTGCGGGTAGAGCATCACCATGTCGACGATGCGGTCGAGCGACTGGCTCGTGATCGGTTTGCCGCAGTTGGGACAGTGCGGCACCCCGATGTTCGCGAACAGCAGCCGCAGGTAGTCGTAGATTTCGGTCACGGTGCCGACCGTCGATCGGGGGTTCGATCCGGTGGTCTTCTGCTCGATGGAAATTGCGGGCGACAACCCATCAATGAGATCGACGTCCGGCTTCTCCATCTGCTCCAGGAACTGACGGGCGTAAGCCGACAACGACTCCACGTAGCGCCGCTGCCCTTCCGCGTAGATCGTGTCGAAGGCAAGCGATGACTTGCCCGATCCGGACAGGCCTGTGATGACGACCAGTTTGTTCCGTGGCAGGTCGACGTCGATATTCTTGAGGTTGTGCACGCGGGCACCGCGTACAGCGATCCAATCGTGGGCCATGGGAATCCTTAATTATAAGTTCCCCCGGCGGCTCGGCGAGGCTAAATCACGCCACGCTGCCGGAGCCGCGCCTGAGCATCGGGGTCGATGCCGCAGGCCGCGAGAACGGCCTCGGTGTCGGCGCCCAGCGGTGGACCGGCGGCCACCGGCTCATCATCGGCCCGGTCGGCGGGTCCGACCACCGTCGTCAGGCAGACATCCGAGCCGTCGAACAGCGCGAGCCACTCGTCGCGCCGCTTCGATCGCATCAGTTCGCGGAGTGCCACGACATCGCGGACGTGCTGCAGCGGGACGAACTCCGGCCGGCCAATCCGCTCGCAGAAGCGGCGCCAGAATTTCGACTCCAGGGCGCCGAGGGCCAGCCACTCGCCATCGGCGGTCTCATACAGCGCGTAGCATGCGCCTTCCACGTCGCGCGTTGTGGGACACTGACGCCAGTGGCGTGCCGCATCGTGGATGGTGATCTCGACGATGCCGCCGGTCGCCGTCCGCTGGCGCTCGAGCAGCGCCGCCAGGATGCCGATCGCCGCCTCCATCGCCGCGCCGACGTCGGCCACCAGCGGTCCGGGCGGCGTGGGCGGCTGCAGGAGACCTGCCAGCGCCTGGTAGTTGATGTCGTGCGCGGCGAGGTCGGACCGGGGACCGGATCGACCGAACCCGGTGATCGACGCGCAGATCAGCTGCAGGTGCCTCGCGCGCAGGGTGGCGGCATCGACGCGCAGGCGGCGCGCGGTCGACGGCCGGAAGCTGTCGACGATGACGTCGGCGTGTCCGAGCAGCGCATCCAGGACGGACGCGGCCTCGGCGGCGCGCAGGTCGAGGGTGACGCTTTGTTTGCCGTGGTTCAGCCGATCGAAGAACTGGCCGAACCGCCGCATGCCATCGCCACCATGGGGATCCTCGACCTTGATCACCTGCGCGCCGAGTCGGTGCAGCAGGTGGGTCGCGTAGGCGCCCGGCAGCAGCCGCGTCAGATCGACGACGCGAATGCCGTCAAGCGCCGGCACGTCGCAGCCGGCTGTGGTGCACGCCGTAGGTGAAGTACAGCACCAGACCGACGGCGAGCCACACGACGAATCGAATCCAGGTGACCGTGGGCAGCTCGAACATCAGGTACAGGCACATGAGGACGGCGGCCGCTGGCACCAGCGGCACCAGCGGCGTTCGAAAGGGGCGGTGGCGGCCGGGATCGACCCGCCACAGCACAATGATGCCGAGCGAGACGAGGACGAACGCGAACAGGGTGCCGATATTGGTCAACTCGACGACCTCGTTGATGTTCGAGATCGCCGCAAATGCGGCCACGAACACCCCGGTGAGAATCGTCGTGATGTAGGGCGTCCGGTACCGCGGGTGCACGCGCGAGGCCCAGCCGGGCAGCAGCCCGTCGCGAGCCATCGAAAAGAAAATGCGCGGCTGCCCGAGCTGGAACACGATCAGGACCGACGTCGTCGCGAACACCGCCCCGAGGGAGATGATGCCGGCGGTCCAGTTCATGCCGATCGACGAGAAGGCGGTGGCCAGGGGCTCGGCCGTACCGAGCTTCGTCCACTGGACCATGCCGGTCAGCACGAGCGCAACGCCAATGTAAATGACGGTGCAGATGATGAGACTTGCGATCATGCCAATCGGCATATCGCGCTGAGGGTTCCTCGTTTCTTCCGCGGCGGTCGAGACCGCGTCAAAACCGATATAGGCAAAGAAGATGATGGCGGCCGCGCTCGAGACTCCCTTGAAGCCGTTTGGCGCAAAGGGATGCCAGTTGGCCGGCTTCACGTACATCGATCCCACCACCACGAAGAAGGCGATGATCACGAGCTTGAGCGCAACCATGGCCGAGTTGAGCCGCGCGCTCTCGCTGATGCCGCGGACCAGCACCCAGGTGATGAGCATCACGATCGCGAAGGCAGGCAGATCGAAGACGATCGGAATCGCGCCCAGGTGGGGCGCGCGCGTCACGGCATCGACGCCCTTGACGACCTCGGGCGCCAGGCCTGCCAGGTCGGCGTTGGCGGCCTGAGCGGCCGCGAACTCCCGCGTCGCCTGGAGGGCGGTCCGCAGATCCATGCCGAGCCAGGATGGCCAGCCGAGGCCGAATCCGCGCAGCAACTCCTGGAAATAACCCGACCACGAGACGGCCACGGCGACGTTGCCGATCGCGTACTCGAGAATGAGATCCCAGCCGATGATCCAGGCGATCAGCTCGCCGAGCGTCGCGTACGCGTAGGTGTACGCCGATCCAGCGACCGGCACCATTGCCGCAAACTCGGCGTAGCAGAGGGCCGCGAACCCGCAAGCCACCGCCGTCAGAACGAACGACAACGCCACCGCGGGACCGGCGCCGAGGTGCTCGGCGCCGCCCGACGCGGCCGTCCCCACCGTCGAGAAAATGCCGGCGCCAATAATCGCGCCGATCCCCAGCGCCGTCAGCTGCACCGGCCCGAGGGTTCGTTTCAGCTGGTGTTCGGGGTCTTCGGTGGCGCCGACGAGTTGATCGAGGGACTTGGTCTGGAAGATTTGCGACATGTGGCGCGGATTGTACTTCGCCGTCACACCGACCCAAGCAGCCGGTACGCCGTGTCGTTCGATGCCACGATGAGGACGGCGTCGCGGCTGAACGCGACGCCGACGAGACCGGGGCCTGCGACGACCAGCTCCGGCGCGCCGTGCGGAGGCATACGGTAGACGCCGCTCGACCCCGCGAGCGCGTCAACGACATGGAGCGTGCCGCGACCATCGAAGGCCAGTCCCTGCGGCCGGCCGAAGCGGTCGTACGCCACAGTGACGTCGCCGCCAGGCGAAACTCGATACAGCGGATCGTAGGACGACAGGGTCGGCGCCGTGGCGAACAGGGACCCGTCGGGTGCAATGGCGAGGTGAAAGGCGGCAACGCTCGCCGGTAGCGTCGCGAAGGTTGTTGCGCGTCCGGCAGTATCGACGCGAAAGATCGTGCCCGATCGATCGCCGACAAACAGCGTGCCGTCGGCCGCGAAGGCGAGGCCACAGGCGACGCCCAGATCGGTGGCAAACGCCTCGGTCGATCCGTCGCTCGCAATGCGGTACACGATCCCTTCGAACCGGCTGGATACATACAGCCGCCCCTCACCGTCGATCGCCATCGAGGTTGGGTTGACGATGCCGGAGGAGAACGTTTCGCGCGTGCCGTTGGGCCGCACGCGGAAGATCGACACCGGCACCTGCTGCCCCCGGGTGCCGCTGTATGTGACGTACAGATTTCCGTCACGATCGAACACGGGATTGTCGACTTGATGGAGACCGGTCGCAAACGATGCGGCGATGCTGACAAGCGCCGGCTCGCCGGTCATGCCGGCGATGTGCACCGGGACGGCTCCGCCTTCGACGCCTGCGGGCACAAGGACATCCAGCCGGCGCTCAGAGGCGTAGACGACGCGGGCAGCGACGTTGGCCAGCCGCACCTCCGGCAGCGTCGGTGCGTCGAGGGGCAACTGACTGCCATGGATAGCGATGCGGCCGCCCTCGATCGCCCGTCCAGGGTGAACGGCCGTCACACGCGCAGACATGCGAAAAAGGGACTACGTGTCGTCGAGCTCGACGTTCCAGTAGAGGTAGTCGCGCCAGCTTTCGGGCGCGTTGCGGAGCCCGACCGTGATGCGGATGGCCGGCGCGGACTCCGGGCGCTTCGGCATCCGCCTGAGTGTCATGCGGGCTTCAGCCGGCGTCCGCCCGCCTTTCTTGCGGTTGCACGTGACGCAGCACGTCACGATGTTCTCCCAGTCCTTGCGGCCGCCATGCGCGACCGGCACGACGTGGTCGAAGGTCAAATCGCTCGTCGCAAACGAATCGCCGCAGTACTGACACGTGTGATCGTCGCGCGCGTAGATATTCGCCCGCGAAAACGGCACGTAATCGAAGCGCCGCTTGATCTTGATATAGCGGAGCAGGCGGATGACCGACGGCAGCTTGAAGGTGATTGAGACGGCGCGGATCTCGCGGTCGTACTCGCGCACCACTTCGACCTTCCCCTGGCACAACAGCGTGATGGCCTTCTGCCAATGGACGACCTTGAGTGGCTCGTAGGACGCGTTGAGCAGCAGCGTCTGCTCCATCTCCGTAGGAATTTTGCCCGACGTGCGGCCGAGGTGTCAAGCCACCGAGGCCGGAAAGACCTTCATTTGCTGCTGTTTAGCGACAGTTGTGGTACCCTGCGTCTCACGCCGATGCCCCGCTTGGTGCTCGGGCTCGCCGCGGTGTTCATGGCCGTCGTCAGCGCCGGCTGCGCGTCGACCGGCGCCGTGCCGCGTCCGTTTCCGACGCCGGGGTCTCGGGGCGATTCGCCGCCGCCTCGGCCGCCCGCCGGCTCGCGGTCGGCTGGTTTTGACGCCTACGCGCTCGTCGGGACGGCACTGTCGCTACGCGGCGTGCCGTATCGAAACGGCGGCAGCGATCCGAACGGATTCGATTGCAGCGGCTTTACGCAGTACGTCTTCGGTCAGTACGGCGTTCCCCTGCCGCGCGAAGTACGTGAACAATTTCAGACCGGCGCTTCGATCAAGCCAGAGGACGTGCAACCAGGCGACCTGATCTTCTTTGCGACCGCTGGCCCAGGCGCGTCGCATGTCGGGATCGCGATCGGAGGCGACGAGTTCATCCACGCGCCGAGTTCCACCGGCGTCGTCCGCGTCGAACGCATCGGGTCGAGCTACTGGGCCCCGCGATATCTCGGCGCCCGGCGCATCAGCTGACCGCGAACGGCGCGGCTATGCTGCCCGAAACGCGCCCTTTCTGATTAACCGCTTGGAGGACTCCGCCGTGAAGTGGCGAACGTGGAGATCGTCCTCCACGTACTGCACTGGTTGCGCTGGTGCACGCAGCGGCTCGATCCGGACCCCTTCGCCATCCTGTTCGCACGGCAACTGCTCCGGGAGGCGCTCGACATAGCGCTGCGGAAATGAGGGAAACGTCCGGAAACTCGTGCCCGCCACGCCGCCGAACTTCGTCTCGAGC
>JBPYEE010000093.1:0-4903 GCA_051985095.1 Vicinamibacterales bacterium
CCAGATTCCGTGCGGCGCGCCGAGCGCACCGGGGCAGACCTGCTTCGAATCGCGGCCGGCGTTGCACATCAGCTTCGGGCAGGCCTTCTGATGCGCCGGATGATCGCGTGGCTGTGCGGGGTGACGGTCGCGGTCGCGCTCGCGCCCATCGCGCTGCACGCCGAAATCCTCGATCGCATTCTGGCTGTCGTGGCGGGCAACGTCATCACGCTGACCGATGTCATCGCGGCGCGCGACCTGGGTCTGGAGACCGCCGACGGTGCGCCGGATGCGATCCGCGCGGTGCTGTCGAAGCTGATCGACCGTGAGCTCGTCCTCGTCGAAGTCGAACGCTACGGGCCCGCCGAGCCGAGTGCCGCGGCGATCGAGGCCGAGCTCGCGACCGTTCGCGCGCGGTTCGCGTCGCGGGCGGAGTTCGACGCGACCCTGATGCGGGCCGGGATCGGCGAAGCGCAGCTTCGCGACACGCTCCGCCAGACGCTGCGCCTCCGCGCGTACGAGGAGCAGCGCTTCGCCGCCGCTGGCGATCGGCGGGACCAGCTGATCGCCGACTGGGTCGCCGGGCTGCGCCGGCGCGGCGACATCACCGACCTTTATTTGCCGACGGCGAGAAACTGAACGATTTGCAGCAGATCGAAGCCAGCATGGCTGACCATCGGTGCGACCATCGATCGGCGCCGCAAGTAGACGAGGCCCCAGAACGCGCCGAGGAGTCCGGTTGCGACGGCGGCGTCCACGCCCTGCAGCAGATGGCCGGCGCCAAAGGCGACGCTCGTGACGACCACACCCAGGTGGCCGCCGCCGAGCCACTGCTCGAAGCGGTGCAGCAGGAACGCCCGCTGCACCTCCTCGCGCACGCCGCCGGCGACGATCACGACGCCGGCAAACAGGACCACATCACGGCGCGAGCCAAGAAGCTGCTGCAGCGGGTTGTGTTCGACGGTGTGCAGCGAGGGCGCCAGCCACTGAATGGCCGCGAGCACCGCCACGCCGATCCCGAGCGCGACGAGCGTCATCGGTACGCCGGCGAGGATTTCGGTCGAGATCCGCCGGCCGCCATTCAGCACGGCGCCGGGACGCTCGCCGTGTGAGTACAGAAACAGCAGCACCAGCGCAATCAGCGCGGCGCTGTCGGTGAGCGAGAGGGCCGCGACGTACCCGACGCGGAGCTGGCCGGCTGCCGTGTAGGCGCCGTATCCAAACGCGGTGAAGGTGGAGCCGATGGCAATCTGCGTCGGGTAATCCGAGCAGAGGAGCACCTCGATCAGCGCGACAATGCGTGCGACGAGGGGTGGCGCACCCTGGGTGACGGCTGTCGGTGGGTCGCTCGGGTCGGTTGGCTGGTGGTCGGGCAACCCCCTCATCGTGCCACAGCCGTTGCGATGGCCGGTGGCCCGGGGCAGGGCCGTCGCGACGGCTCGGCGCGGACGCGTCGACCGGTGTCAAGAGCAGGCAGGCAACGTGCATCCGCCGGCCGGCTGAACCTTGGAAATAGGCGCAAGGAGCGGAGTTCGGCCCAAAAAAAAGGGTCTGTGGTTCAGCTTGCGCCGCCGCGATTCAGCGTTGACAATGTAAAAATGACACGGCTAAGGTTTGGGTGACAGTTATGGGTGAAGGTTCGACGACGCTGACGGTTGACTCGGAGGTGCGCACGACGACCGAGCGTGTCTTGATCGTCGAAGACGATCCGGCGGCCCGCGTCGGACTGGAACAACTGGTCAGGAGCTGGGGATTTCTGGCCGAAGCGGCCGGCGACGGCGAGGAGGCGCTCGACAAAGTGACGAGCTTCCGGCCGGCGATTGTGATCAGCGATCTCGTCATGCCGCGCCTCGACGGCCTCGGCCTGCTGCGCGCGCTGCAGCAGCAGGGCGCTGACGTGACGACGCTGCTCTTGACGGCGCAAGGGACAGTGGAGACCGCCGTCGAGGCAATGAAAGAAGGGGCGTACGACTACCTGACGAAGCCGGTCGACATCCAGCGGTTGAAAATCCTGCTCGACAAGATCGTGGAACGCCTCGAGACGGTGCGCGAGGTGAAGGCGCTTCGCCGCCAGCTGCGCGAGCACGGGACGTTCGGGTCGCTCATCGGCAACAGCCCCGAGATGCGCAAGATCTATCAGATCGTCGAGCAGGCGTCGCCGACCGGGGCGTCGGTGCTCATCACCGGCGAGTCGGGCACCGGCAAGGAGCTCGTGGCGCAAACGATTCATCAGCTGAGCCCGCGCGCCGCGCACCCCTTCGTGGCGATCAACTGCGCCGCGATTCCCGAGACGCTGCTCGAGAGCGAGATCTTCGGCCACGAGAAGGGCGCTTTTACCGGTGCTGCCGATCGCCGCCAGGGGTGCTTCGAGCTGGCCGATCGCGGGACGCTCTTCCTCGACGAAATCGGTGAAATGACCCCGGCAACGCAGGTGAAACTGCTCCGCGTGCTCCAGGAGCGCAGGTTCCGGCGTCTGGGCGGCCGCAACGAGCAGTCGGTCGACGTCCGCGTGATCGCGGCGACCAACATCGATCCGGCCGACGCGGTCAGAGCCACTAAGCTGCGTGAGGACCTGTATTACCGCCTGAACGTGTTCGCCTTCCGACTGCCGCCGCTGCGCGAGCGCAAAGAGGATCTGGCGCTGCTCATCCAGGCGTTCATCAACGAGTTCAATCAGCGGAATCAGAAGAATGTTCAGAGCGTCGATCACCAGGCGATGCGAATCCTCGAACACTACGCCTGGCCGGGCAACGTGCGCGAACTGCGGAACGTCATCGAACGGGCGACGATCCTCTGCAGCGGGCCGTTCATCGAGTCGAAGCACCTGCCGCCCGGGCTGGCCGAGGAGCCGCCGCCGGAACATCAGCCGCAGCTGGCGCTCGCGCCGGGCACGACGGTCGAAGAGGCGGAGCGGCGCCTGATCCTCATGACGCTCGAACACACCCGCGACAACAAGACGCGCGCCGCGGAAATCCTGGGCATCTCCCTCAAGACGCTGCACAATAAGCTGAACAAGCTGCGGCTGAGAAAGAGGACGGAGTAGGCTCCCGCAAACGCCCGATGCGACTGGGAATCAAAGGCAAGCAGGTCTTAGGCGTCACGTCGATCGTGGGCTCGGTCGTCGTCGCCCTGAGCCTGCTGCATCTCTCGCGACTCGCGCAGGTCAGTCTGACCGAGACGCGCGGCCGTGCCGAACTGCTCGCCAACGCCATCTGGCAACGCGCGCGCGAGGTCGTGACGACCGGCGATCCCATTCAGGCGCTGAAGGCCGACCCGGGCCTCCGCACGATGCTCGAGGCGAGCCTCTATTCCGACAATGTGACGTTTGCCGCGATCGCCGACGTCAAGGGCATTGCCGTCGTCCACAGCGATCGGTTGCTCGAGGGCCGGCTGCTCCCGCCCGGGGAACCGGTCCAGACGTTGCTCGAGCGGCCCGGCGTCTCGCAGTTGATCGCGATCTACTCGGGGCAGGGCAAGGCGCTCGAGTTCCGTCAACCGTTGCTGCTCGGCGACATCGAGTTCGGCTCGATCCGCATCGGCATCTCGACGCTGCTGATCCGAAACGAGCTGGAGAAGGCGCTCCAGCCGGCCATTGCCACGGCCTTTGCCGCGCTGGCCGTGTCGGTGTTCGGGGCGATGCTCCTCGCCCAGCTGGTGCTCCGGCCCATCCACGTGATTCGCAGCGGCCTCACCCGCCTCGGCCGCGGCGAGTTTGGTGTCCGGCTCGATCTCGATCAGCAGGACGAATTCGGCGAGCTCGGCACCTTCTTCAACACCATCAGCGCGCAGTTGTCGGCCGACCGCTCGCACATGGCGGGTCAGGTCGCCAACCTCGAATCAGCCGTCGAGCATCTGGAGGATGCCGTCGCGATCGTCAACGCGCGGGGCGAGTTGATGTTTGCCAACCCCTCGATGCGCGCGCTGCTGCCGACGGCGGCCGCCGGCGCGTCGCTGCCGTCGTTGCTGCCGGGGGACCACGCCGTGCCGCAGCTCGTCGAGCAGACGCTCGTCTCTCGCCAATCGCGCGGACCGCTGTCGGCGCCCTTCGGCGACGCGGGCGATCGCCTGGTCATGACGCACGCAATCAACGATCCGACGGGGACGCTGGTCGCCGTCATGGTGGTCGCGCGCAACGTCGAGTACCTCAGCGAGGTGCAGTCGACGATCCGGTATTCCCGCAAGCTCGCGGCGCTCGGCCGCCTCTCCGCGGGGGTCGCCCACGAAGTGAAGAACCCGCTCAACGCGATGATGATTCACCTCGAGCTGCTGCGGCAGCAGGTCGCCGCGCCGGTCGGCGCCGGCCTCCGCAGCGCGCTCGTCACGGTTGACCCCGCAAATGAAGCGCAGCAGCACGTCGAGGTGATCGCGCACGAAATCAAGCGCCTCGACGAGGTGATGCAGGGGTTCCTCAAGTTCTCGCGACCCGAAGATCTCAAACTGCAGCCGGTGCAGCTGCCGGCGCTCTTCGACGAGGTCATCCGCATCATCCAGCCGGAGGCGGACCGCACCGGTGTGCAGGTCATCGTCGAGTGCGGCAACGTGCCGGACGTCAACGGCGACCCGGCGATGCTGCGTCAGGCGTTCCTCAATCTCGCGCTGAACGCGTGCCAGGCGATGGCAAACGGGGGCACCTTGCGGATCCAGTGCAACGCCGCGCGGGATCGGCGCGTCGCCATCCGGTTTACGGATACCGGCGTGGGCATCAAGCGCGAGCATCTCGAGAAAATCTTCAATCTGTACTTCACGACGAAGGAAAAGGGAAGCGGGATCGGCCTGTCGATGGTCTATCGGACCATCCAGATGCACGACGGCGAAATCGAGGTACAGTCGACACCAGGGGCCGGTACGACATTTACGGTTCTGCTGCCCCAGACATGAGATCGATAGCCCCTGCGGCGCTGCTCGTTTTCGCCGTTTCCGCCTG
>JBPYEE010000094.1:0-3560 GCA_051985095.1 Vicinamibacterales bacterium
GGCAAGCACTGTCACATCGAAGAGCATGCGACGGTCGAGCAGGCGATCGTCTGGGCGAATACGCGCATCAGCCAGGAGGCCAATGTCCGCCAGTCGATTCTCGGCCGGCACTGTCACATCGGCCGCAATGCGTCATCGGGGCCGGGTGTGGTGCTCGGCGACAAGTCCGTGTTGACCGATTTCAGCCACCTATGAATTTCGACCCCGGCATCTTCAAGGCGTACGACGTCCGCGGGATCTACCCGTCCGGGATCGACGAGAAGGTCGCCGGCGCCATCGGCGCCGGCTTCGTCGGATATCTGAATGCGAAACGGATCGCTGTCGGACGCGACATGCGCCTCTCCTCGCCGGCGCTGGCGGCCGCGGTCATCGATGGCGCGACATCGCGCGGCGCGGACGTCGTCGACTACGGCATGATTCCAACCGATATGCTGTATTTCGCCGTCGCCCGCGACAGCCTCGACGGCGGCGTGCAAGTCACTGCCTCCCACAATCCACGGCAGTACAACGGGATGAAGATGGTGCGGCGGGAGGCGTTCCCGTTGAGCGGCGAGGAGGGCATCAACACGATCCGCGACATGATCGCGACCAGCACGCTGCCGCCACCGGCCGCCGTCCCGGGGCGGACGTCATCCAGGGACGTGCTCGCGGCGTACGTGGATCACGTGATGTCCTTCATCGATCCGTCCATCATCAAACCGTTCAACGTAGTGCTCGATGCCGGCAGCGGGATGGGCGGGCTCGTGGCACCGAAGCTCTTCGAACGGCTGCCGTGCAAGACCACCAGGCTGTGCTTCGAGATCGATGGTCGCTTTCCGAACCACGAGGCCAATCCGCTCAT
This sequence comes from Vicinamibacterales bacterium, assembly GCA_051985095.1. Lineage (GTDB taxonomy): Bacteria > Acidobacteriota > Vicinamibacteria > Vicinamibacterales > CAVVIG01 > Gp6-AA45. Next base: position 842 of record JBPYEE010000094.1, read on the forward strand.
CGAAGAAAACCGCCGCGATATCGTCGAGCGTGTGATCGCGGAAAAGGCCGACGTCGGCATCGCCTGGGACGGCGACGCCGATCGGTGTTTCTTCATCGACGGTCGCGGCGAGTTCATCTCTGGTGATTTCATCACGGCGCTGCTGGCCGAAGCGTTCCTGATTCGGAACCCCGGCGCGGGCGTCATCTACGACCTGCGCGCGAGCCACGCGGTCAAGGACATGGTCGCGCGATACGGCGGCACGTCGTACATGAACCGGGTGGGCCACGCGTTCTTCAAGCAGCGGATGCGCGAGACGAACGCGATCTTTGGCGGCGAAGTCACTGGCCACTATTACTTCCGCGACAACTTTTACGCCGACAACGGGTTCATCCCCGCACTCCTGATTCTCGAGCTGATGTCGCGGAAGAACCAGAGCCTGCAGGCGCTCGTCGACCCGCTCGAGCGGCAGTACTTCATCTCCGGTGAAATCAACACCAAGCTCGCCAGCATGGACCAGGTGCCCGGGCGGTTGACGGCGATCGCCGCCAGGTACGGCGGCGGTCACCAGTACGAACTGGATGGGATTTCGGTCGAATACCCCGACTGGCATTTCAACGTGCGGCCCTCCAACACCGAGCCGCTCCTGCGGCTCAATCTCGAGGCGAGCACGCCCGAGTTGATGGCCGCCAAACGCGACGAAGTCCTTCGCCTGATTCGCGGGTAGACTTCCCCGTCGCTCGGTAGCCTGTTTCGCTCGAGTCGTCCCGGCAAAAGCAGCCGTCCGAGACAAAAGAACGTCTGTCCTTCTTTGTCCACGAAAGCGGCGCGCTGAAGCCCTCGGCGCCAGTGGTCCGTTCTGAGACACCATCCTGACCGATCAATCGACCCCGAGCGCCCTGATCGGTCAGACCTCGTGGGCAAGGGGCGGCGTTCCGCCGAGCGGCCGGTGGTCTACTGTCGCTGAACGAATGGAACCGGAAAGGGCTTCCCGAGCAGGAAGTCGACAAACAGCCTGGCCCCGAGCAGCTGCTCAGCTCTCAGAAACGTCGACTCTTGCACCGGACGGGCATTCAGCGCTTCCTCGAACTGCTCCAGAGCCGCCTGCAGATAGAGTTGAATCGGCTGCACCATCGCTGAACTCCTCGACGGTCAAGGCACCGCCGCCGCCATTCTGCTCCAGTCTGCTCCGCCCAAACCATGCCGACAGCCGTTCAGGCGTAGACTGGCACGAACCGGAACGCGAATGAACCGGGCCAGACACCTCATAGCGGTCATCGTGGTTGTGCTGACCGCCGCTGCGAGCGGCCAGTCCGCGTGGACCGACCCATCGCCGCACACCGTTCTGTTCGTCGGCATCGAGCGTGGCGTTGCCCTGGAGGTGCTCGATTGGGGCGGTCAGGGCCCGCCGATGATCTTGCTCGCCGGTCTGGGCAACACGGCGCACGTCTTCGACCAGTTCGCCCTGCACTTCACTGATCGCTTTCACGTCATCGCCATCACGCGTCGCGGCTACGGCGCCTCGAGCCATCCCGAGACCGGCTACGACCTGCCAACGCGAACCAACGACATTCGCGTCGTGTGCGACCGGCTCGGCTTTGATCGGGCGGTTGTGGCAGGTCACTCGGCCGCGGGCGATGAGCTCACGAAGTTCGGTAGCACCAATCCGAACCTCGTGAGCGCTTTGGTGTATCTCGACGCGGCTTACGACCGCACCGACGCGCGACCGACCGCTCCACAACCGCAGCAACAGGAAGCGACGGCTGGCGATCTGGCTTCGATCTCCCGGTTCAACGACTACCTGAACCGGCGGCTTGGCGTTCGGGTGCCGGATGCCGAGTTGCGGTGGCTAATGGTGGTCGACGAGAACGGGCGAGTCCTGCGCAGCGGAACGCCCGACGAAGTTCCACAAGCGATCAGGCAGAGCGTCGAGCGACCCGACTACACGCATGTTCGGGCGCCAGCGCTCGCACTCTACCAGACGAATGATGTGCGGTTCACGTACCCGAATTACTCGGGTTTCGACGACGCCGATAAGGCGCGCGCGGACGGGGTCATCAAGGAGAACGAGCCGATGATGCGCCGTTCGATGGAGCAGTTCGGCCGAGAAGCCGCCCACGGCCGCGTTGTGCGCCTGACGACCGGCTCGCACTACTTCTTCATCACGAATGAGGACGAGGTCGTGCGCATCATGCGGGAGTTCCTCGCCGCAGTCCTGCCGTCGTGATCTTGTCAGATCCAAAGCGACCGTGTGTTGCTTGTCCGATCGCCAACGACCCTGTAACCTCGCGGAAAGAACGGCACATGAGAACGATGCTTTGCTTTCTGGCAGTCCTCGGCGCCGCACTGGTTGGCAGCGCGCAGTCTGCGGCAGCCCCCAAATCGAACTGGCTCGCGGATTCGGTTAACCGACAAGGCTCGCTTCTGCAGCTGCACGGACCGTTCGCATCGCGGCCTGCGGCATCATCACGGCGGATGAGGCGACAGGAGGGCCGGATGCCAACGATACCGCGATCATTGGCAACGTCCACCGGAAGCCAACGAACGGCGTCGACCCGCTCCCGTAATTCCGTTATTCGTTTCGAAGTCGGCGGCACGCTCGCGGTTGCCCTGCGCCCGACCGGAACCGATCGCTGAGTCGCGGTTAGCAGAACGTCAAGGCCAGCACGCCGTAGGCCACGATTGCCACAGCCCAGAATCGCAGTGCCGAGATCACGATTCGCACCATTGGGTCAGTCTA
>JBPYEE010000095.1:0-8135 GCA_051985095.1 Vicinamibacterales bacterium
GCGATCGTTGCGGCTTTCGAAGCCGCGTATCGCCGCTTGTACGGTCGCGTCGCGGACGGCATTCCACTCGAAATCGTGAACTGGCGAACCGTCGTCAGCGGTCCAATGCCAACACTCGATCTCCGTCGACCGTCGCGACGACGGGTGGCCGCGCCGTCTGCTGCGCTCAAGGGACGGCGCCCGGTGTACTTCCCGCAGTACGCCGGCTACCGCGACACGCCGGTCTATGATCGATACGAGCTGCCGCCGGGCGCGCAAATCGCCGGCCCGGCGATCGTCGAAGAGCGGGAGTCGACGGCCGTTCTGGGCCCGTCAGCGACCGGCGCCGTGGACGAGTTCTCCAATCTGATCGTGAAGCAATCCGATGCCTAAATTCGTCCCCGTGCTCGACGCGATTGTGCTCGACATCTTCTGGAACCGCCTGATCTCGATCTGCAACGAGCAGGCGGCAGCGCTGATGCGCACATCGTTCACGACCATCGTGCGCGAGTCCGAGGATCTCTCGGCGGGCGTTTTCGATCCGGCTGGGAACATGATCGCGCAATCGGTGACCGGAACGCCGGGCCATATCAACTCGATGGCGACGTGCATGCGGCATTTCCTCGCGCGCTACCCGCTGCACGCACTCGAGCCGGGCGACGTCCTCATCACCAACGATCCGTGGTTCACGTCGGGCCAGCTTCACGACCTGACAATCGTAACTCCCGTCTTCCAGGCCGCGCGCGTCGTCGCGTTCTTCGGCAACACCTGCCACGCCGCGGATATCGGAGGCCGCGGGCTTTCCGCTGACGCACGCGAGATCTACGAGGAAGGGCTGTACCTGCCGATCCTGAAGCTGTACAACGCGGGCGTGCCCAACGACGATGTGTTTCGGATCATCCGCGCCAACGTGCGCTCGCCCCAGATGGTACTCGGTGACATCCACGCGCAGGTCTCGTGCAATGAAGTCGGAGGCCGGCGCCTGCTCGAGTTCATGAACGAATTTGGGTTCGAGTCGATTGAGCCGCTGGCGGCCGAAATCCTCACCCGCTCCGAGCGCGCGATGAGGGACGCGATCGCGCGGATTCCCGACGGAACGTACGTCGGCGAAACCTGGTCGGACGGCTTCGCCGACGATGGACCGATTCGCGTCGTCTGTGCCGTGACCGTAAGCGGGTCGGACCTCTTCGTCGACTACACCGGCTCGTCGGGCGCGAGCCGCCTCGGCATCAACGTCGTGATGAACTACACGACGGCATACACGACTTTCGGCATCAAGGCGGCGATCAGCCCCGACGTGCCGAACAACGAGGGATCCTTCCGGCCCGTCAAGGTGACGGCGCCTGAAGGGTGCATCCTCAACGCGCAGCGGCCCTCGCCGCTCGCCGCTCGCCACGTTGTCGGCCACCTGACGCCTATCGCACTCTTTGGCGCGCTCGCGCAGGTGGTTCCGACCTGCGTGATGGCGGAAGGATCAGCATCGGTCGTCGTCACGCAGACGCGGGGGTTCGACGCCAAGGGGCGTCCGTTCACGTTTTTTCAGACGTCGGCGGGCGGTACCGGCGCGCGGTCGTCGAAGGATGGTCTTGACAACACCGGTTTTCCGAGCGGCGTTGCGGGTGTGCCCGCAGAAATCATCGAAGTGCTGTCGCCGCTTGTGCTGCACGAACGATCGCTTCGAACCGACTCGGGCGGCGCCGGAAGGTTTCGCGGGGGGCTCGGCCAGCGGATGCGCTTCAGCATCCGGTCGGACGCGCCGTGGTCGATGGCCGCGCTGTTCGATCGCACACGATTTGCGCCGCGCGGGTATTGCGGCGGGGGCTACGGCGCTCGCAGCGAGTTCATCCTCGCCGATGGCACACAGCCCGATCCCAAGATTCAACACACCTTGCCGCCCGACGGCGGCGTGACGATGGCGCTGGCAGGCGGCGGCGGGTTCTGGTCACCGCTTGAGCGCGACCCGGACGCCGTCCTGCGCGATGTCGTGAACGAGAAGGTGTCGATCGCCGGCGCCAGGTCCGAGTACGGCGTTGTCATTCGGTACCATGGTGCGAGCGACGCGATCGTCAGGCTCCCCGAGGATTACGAGTGCGACCGCGAGGCGACAGCTCGGCTGCGCGACGAGATGGGCGCCGCGGAACGCGGTCAAGAGGCGGCCACGTTGTCGCCAGGCAAGGAGCGATAACCATGCGGAGGGTCAGTCTGTCGGTGCTTCTGCTCGCCGCCGTGGGGTGCGCGGGCCCATCGGCGGCTCCTGAACCGACCCGGTCGCCGAGCATCGAGGACTTGCTGCGCATCGATCAGGCTGGTCCGCCAATGTGGTCGCCGGACGGGCACCGCCTGGGGTTCCAATGGGGAATCGGTACCGAGCGCGACTTCTGGGCAGCCGATGCAGCAGGCACTCGGCCTTCGTCGCGCAGTGAGCGCGCACTTCAGCAACTCGCGCCGCTCACGGGGCGTTCTGACGCGGTCGTATCACCGGACTGGCAGCGGATCGCGTACGTCGCGAAGAAGCACATCTGGGTGCTGCCGCTCGGCGGCGGACGACCGGTGCGCGTCACGACCGAAGAAGGCAAGTACTCCGGAGTAAACTGGGCTCCCGACTCCGTTCATCTCGCGTTCATCGTCGAGCGGAACGATCAGGACGACATCGGCGTCGGATTGGCAACCGGCAGCAGCGTCACGATGATCGCGGCAACGCCGCGTGACGAGGATTCTCCGATCTGGTCGCCATCGTCTGATCGGCTGGCGTTCATTCGCCGTTTCGACGACTGGACCGGCTACGAAATCTGGACGAGCGCACCCGACGGGACGCGGCAGCGGCAGGTCGTTCGCGAGACGTATCAGAAAGGCGTCGAGGAATTTCACTTCGACGGGAACGCTCACTGGTCGCCCGACGGTAAGCGACTCGTCTATCTCTCGAGCCGGACCGGCTACAACCCCCTCTGGACCGTCGCTGTCGATGGCGGCGACCCGGTGGAGCTGACGACAGGCGCGGTCGTCGATTACGAGCCGGCGTGGTCGCCGTCGGGCGATCGCATCGTGTTCGTCGCGAGCCGCAGCGGCGATCTCGAGGATCGGCACGTGTGGAGCGTCGCCGTGGCCGGTGGCGCGCCAGTCAGGCTGTCGGGCGATGGCCTGTGCTCGCGCCCAACATGGTCGCCCGAGGGACGACGAGTCGCGTACCTGCGGTCGACGGCGACACAGCCGCCCGAAGTCGTCGTTCAGGACGCGCGCGTGGGCGCGCCGGCTTTTCAGCTGACGGAGTCGCGGCCCGATCCGGCATTGACGGCCGGGTTTGTCGAACCGGAAGCAGTCACATGGGCGAGCAGCGACGGGATGACAGTACACGGGGTCTTGCTCCAGCCGCGGACGTCGGGCACGCTGCCACGTCCGGCGCTGATGTATTTCCACGGCAAGGGAGGCATCAACCTGAAGGGCTGGGGTGGCCTGCCCGACTACGCGTTCCACCAGTATCTGGTCAGCAAGGGTTATGCGGTCCTGTTCGTGAACTGGCGCGGCACGCACGTCGGGTACGGCTCCGCGTACGAGCAGGCGAACTATCGCGATTACGGAGGCGGAGAACTGCAGGACGTCGTCACCGGCGCAAGGTTGCTTCAGCAGCGGGCGGGCGCGGATCCGAAACGCATTGCGTGCTGGGGCACCAGCTACGGGGGATACATGACGATGCTCGCCATCACGAAGACCCCCGACGTGTGCAGCGCGGGGATTTCGCTTTACGGCGTCTCCGACTGGGCGACGTTTCTCCAGCAGAGCAAGCGCAAGCTATGGCGCATGCGGCTCGTGGCGAAGCTGGGCAACCCGGCCGACGATGCGAATCTATGGAACAAGTCGGCGGCAATCCGCTACGCGGCGCAGGCACGCTCCCCGCTCCTGATTCTCCAGGGGCTCGACGACGACGGCGTGATGCCGGTACAAGGCGAATCGCTGTACGAAGAGATGAAACGGATGAACAAAACCGTCGAGTACGTCGCGTTCGTCGGCGAAGGCCACGGCTTCCGCCATACTGGCTCGCTTCGAGACGAGTACGGGCGGGTGGACGCGTTCCTGGCGAAGTTTAACGGGCCGTCCGGCGCCGTGACGACGCACTGATCGTCAGGTCTGAATCTGGAGCTCCCGCAGCTTGCGCCAGAGCGTCGTTCGGCTGATTCCGAGCGTCGTTGCAGCCCGCTGATGGTTCCAGTGGCAGCGGTCGAGCACCTCCATGAGGTGCGCGCGATCGACGGCGGCTTCGTCGGTCAGAATCGGAGTGCGCGACTCGGGCGAGACGGTGAGCGCGGCCGGCAGATCGGCCTCCGTGATCAGATCGCCCGACGCGAGGTTGATCGCGCGCTCGATCGCGTTCTCCAGCTCGCGCACGTTTCCGGCCCAGCGATGCGCCGTCAGGAGCGTCATCGCCGCCGGCGTAAATCCTTTCACGAGACGGCGATGGCGAGCCGCAATCCGCCGCAGGATGGACTCCGCGAGCGCCGGAATATCGTCGCGGCGATCTCGCAGCGGTGGAATCCTGATGCCGACCACGTTAATGCGGTAGTACAGATCGTCGCGGAACCGGCCCCTCGTGACTTCCGCCTCGAGGGATCGATGCGTGGCCAGCACCAGCCGGACGTCGACGCGGTGCTCCTGCGTTTCGCCGATGCGCCGCACTTCGCCGCCCTGCAGGAAGCGCAAAAGTCGCACCTGCATCGAAGGCGGCATATCGCCGATTTCGTCGAGAAACAGAACGCCTCGGTGTGCTTCCTCGAGCAGCCCTTTCTTGTCGGTGACCGCACCGGTGAACGACCCCTTCCGGTGGCCGAACAGCTCGCTCTCCATGATGCTCTCCGGTATGGCGCCGCAGTTGATGGGCACGAACTTGCCGGAACGGCGAGGGCCGCAGGTGTGGAGCGCGCGAGCGATCAGCTCTTTGCCGGTGCCGCTCTCGCCCGTGATGAGCACGGTGCTGTCGGTCTGCGCCACCTGCGCCACCGTGCGCAGCACCTGCTGCATCTGACGGCTCACGGCTATGATTTCGCTGCCGCCATCGACTTGCGCGCGCAGCCGTTTGACTTCGCGCGCGAGCGACACGCGCTCGGCGGCCCGCCGCACGGTGATCAGCAGGCGCGCCGGATCGAGCGGCTTCGTCAGGTAGTCGTACGCGCCGGCTTTGATCGCCTCGACGGCATCATCGATCGTCGCAAACGCCGTGATCAGCACGACCTCGATGTCGGCCCAGCGCGATTTGATCGTGCCGAGCAGCGCGCGTCCGTCGGCATCACCGTCCATCCGCACGTCGGTCAGGACGATGTCGATGTCCGTCGAGCCGAGCAGCGCGACGGCCTCCGAGACATTGCCCGCCTGATGAACAACGTGCCCTTCCTGCTCGAGAAGGATTGCCGTCGAGCGGCGGAGGTTCGCCTGATCGTCGACCAGCAGGACCTTTGCCATCAGGCGCTCTGCGCCGCCGTCGGTGCCGCTGCGCGCGTCGGAATCGTGAACGTCATCCTCGCCCCGCGATCGGGGACTTTGTGGACGTGAATCGCGCCGCCGTGGTTCCGCACGATCTGGTCGACCACGGCGAGCCCGAGTCCGGTGCCCTGCGCTTTTGTCGTGAAGAACGGCCGGAAGATTTCGGTCGCGTTCTGCACGCCGGGTCCATCGTCGGTCACTGATATCGCCACGCTCCCGCCGTCGGGCGAGACGTCTGCGGTGACGTCGACGGTGCCCTCGGGCCCTGTCGCGTCGACCGCGTTCGAAATCAGGTTCCACAGGACCTGGCGCATCTGGTTCGGATCAGCGACGACATCCGGTAGACCGGGCGGGCAGGTCCAGGCGAGGCTGACGTGACGATCGAGCCGGCCGCTTCGCTCGAACAGGATGACCGCGGTCTCAATCAACTCGGCCACGCTGCAGCGGACAGGCACCGAGGCCGGCGGCCGCGCGAACAGCAGGAAGTCGCTGATGATCCCGTCGAGCCGATGCGCCTCCTCGGTGATGATGTCGTGCAGCCGGTGATCGCCGGCCGCGCGCGGCTGCTTGAGCGCGTTGATGGAGTTGACAATCGCCCCGAGCGGATTCCTGATCTCGTGCGCGAGGCTCGCTGCCATCCGGCCGAGATCAGCCAAGCGCTCACCGGCGGCGATCTGCTCCTGCATGCCACGCCGTTCCGTGATGTCGTGCGCGATACACTGCATACCTGTCGTGTCGCCCGATTCGTCACGAATCGGAACGCTCGTCTGCGAAAACCACCGGAAGCGGACGCTGTCGGCATGGACGATCCGGAATTCCAGCGCTCGGACGACGTGGCCGCCGGCGATGACCGAGAACGAGGCGGCGACGCGATCGCGATCGGTCGGATGGACGAGCGAGAGGATCGCCTGCTTCGCCTGACAGAGCCCGGCCGGATCGAACTGCAGAAGACGATCGAACGCGTCATTGGCGTACACGAGCCGGCCCGAGCGATCCGTCAGATAGATGAGGTCCTCGGCGTTTTCCACGAGGCTTCGGAATTTTCGTTCCGACGCCTGCAGGTCCATATAGAGCCGCGCGTTTGCCACCGCCAAGCCGATCTGCGAAGCCATCGACGCCAGCAGCTGCAGGTCCTCTCGCGAGAATTCCCGGTCGGCGTGCGTGTGGATGTTCAGCGTGCCGTACGTCTTGAAGTTCGACCGCAACGGCATCGACGCGAACCCGCGCAGCCCTTCTTCGCGCGCAGTCTGGTGAATGAGCCGCGGGTCGTCCTTCAGGTTCCGGAGGATGATCGGCTCGCCGCTGCGTGCGACGCGCCCCGACAGCCCCTCGCCGAGCTTGAGGCACCGAATGTCCTCGATGAGTGCTTCGGGCAGGCCGCGGTGGACGACGAGCGTCAGCTCCTGCCGGGCCTCGTCGAGCAGGTACACGCCGCCTGCTTCCGTCTCTACAACTTCGAGCACCCGGTCCAGCGCGTACTCCAGCATGTCGTGCAAGCTGGAGAACCGGCCGATGGCGACGGCAACCGAATTGATGGCCGAGAGCGGATTGGACCGCATCGTCCTGGATCGCTTGGGATTGGTCCGGATTCTGTCGCCGAAGCCTGGGGCTGTCAAGGTTGGCGCAGTGAAGCACTTCGTTGCAACAGTGTGTTGCAGCACCGCCGCATCGCCGAGTCCGGACCCGCTTCGACGCGGGATCCGGCGCGCGATCGGTCCGAAATTGTCCGGCACAGCACTTGCGAACCGTTGCCGCGAACCGACCGCGACAATCACGTGCACACACTCCTGCGCCTGGCCATCATGTTCATTGCGGTCACGTCAAGTGCGCTCGTCGAGCGATGCTCTTTCCGCCTCAGAAGCTGGCGACGCGCGGGCGGACGGCACGCAGTGCACGGCGATGGACGCTCCGGTTCAACGGATTGAATGACGACCCGAACTTGCGTCGAGGCGTTCGATATTCCCTCAATCAGGATCGATGCGGCTGGCTAGAATGGCTCGCGTCCACCTCGGTGGGCTCCGCACTCGACTGCGTGCGAAATCAAGGAGAATTGTATGCGCCGACTCCGCGGCGGATTCATCGGCCTCGTTGGGATGCTGATCCTCATAGCGTCCCCTGTGTTCGCCCAGAACGCCCAGGTGACGGGCACCATCAAGGATCAGACCGGCGGTGTGATGCCGGGGGTCTCCGTGACGGCCAGGAGCAACGCGACGGGACTCACGCGAACGGAAGTAACCGACGCCAACGGCAACTACCGCCTCGTCGCGCTGCTGCCCGGCTCGTACACCGTAACCGTCGAGATCTCCGGATTCACAACGCAGACGTTGAGCAACATCGTACTCGCAATCGATCAGACGGCGACGATCGACGTCACGCTCAAACCGGCGACGATCGCGGAGACGGTCACCGTAACCGGCGAGTCGCCGATCGTCGACGTCACTCGATCCGACGTCGGCACGGCGATGACGACGCAGCAGATGCAGGATCTGCCGGTGGCCGCGCGCCGCTGGATCGACATGGCGATGCTCACGCCCGGCTCGTCGCAGGACGCGATCCGCGGCCAGTTCTATCGCGGCAACGTGAGCATCGGTGCCGGTGTGACCACCTTCTTTTCGACCGGCAACGTCGTCGATGGCGTGAACAACACGTGGGTCGAGCAGGGCGAGACGCGACAGAACTTCCCGATG
>JBPYEE010000096.1:0-5784 GCA_051985095.1 Vicinamibacterales bacterium
CCGGTGATGCCTTTGGCCTTCATTCGCGCGAGCACCGTGCGCCCGCGCCGCGCCTCGAACGACAGATCGAGCGTCCCGGTCACGGCGTCCCGGCCGCCACCGGTCTCGGCGCGAGTGCCCGGCCGGCGGGCCGCCGACCAGAGGATGGGGCGGCTATTTCGACCGGACGAGAAAGAGTTGAGTCTGTCGCTGTTTCGCCCATCGATTCCGGCCGTTGGCGTCGACAACCATGTCCTCTTCCTGCGCCATCTGCACCGGCTGACCGCCCCACTCCGGCACCGGCGTCGTCGCCTGGAGCTCGATTGAGAACCACATCGACGGAATTACGCGCGCTTCGCCGCGCCCGACGACGCCGTCCTGATAGTCCCAGAGGCCGATCAGGGGACCGGCGCCATGACCGTTGAGGCCGATGGGATGGGAGTACATGGTGCCGGTGATGCCTTTGGCCTTCATTCGCGCGAGCACCGACGCGAGGATCTCGTTGCCGGTGCGGCCCGGGCGAATCTCTTCCATCGCGAAATCCTGCATGGCGTTCGCGTTGGCGAGCGCCCGCTGCAGGCCGGCCGGCGCGTCGGTTTCGCCCGGCCGCAACACGTAGGCGAGATGCTGCGTATCGGTATTGAGGCGTGCGACGGTAATGCCGACGTCGCAGTGCAGGACATCGCCCGGCATGATCACCGGATCGCTGGCCAGGTCCTTCTGCGTCGCGCCCCGTCGCTGGACCTCGATGCTCGGCTGGAACCATGTGCCGAGGCCTTGATCGTTGGTCCGCTGCCGCCACCACCACACGAGATCGCTGGTGTGGGTCGTGCCCGCCACGATCACCCGATCCGAGAACATCGTTTGCGTCATTCGCCAGACGAGGTCGGTCAACTTTTCGAAAAAGGCCTCTTCTTCGGGCAGCCGCGACGCAATGAGCTCGAGCGGCAGGCGCTCCGCGTTGGTGAACTTGGCCGCCCATGCGGGGCCCAGGGCCTCGGTCATCCCCTGAAGCTCGCCGCTCGAAAGGCCGTCGCTGAAGGCGAACACCGTCGAGCGATCGATCCCGATCACTTTCGGCCGACGCTGCTGGACGACGTCTTTCAGCAGCACCCATTGCTCGTCGCCCCACAACTCCGCCTGGCGTCCGTTGACCGGATTGGCGACGGTTTTTGCCGAGGTGCGCGCATCGAAGAGGCCGCCCTGGGACGTCCCGCCGAGCGCAATCCGCTCGACGCACGCGGCCGACGGCGCGGCGCCGGTCGCCGCACACTTGTCGAAGAACACGTAGATCGTCCGGCGTCGGGCGGCGAAGGTTTCCGGAGCGGCGATCGCCGGAAACACCGGATCCTCGTTGTACTCGCGCATCGGAACGACCCACATGTCGATGCCGTGCGTGCGCATCAACGCGGGCAGAAAGGTCTCCAGGCGCTTCTTCAACCATTGCTGCTCCATCGTCGCCTGCTCGCGAAGCGTCCCGACGGGACGGTCCGCCGCCGGCAGCGCCCCTGGCGCCAGGCGGTCCTGGGCCAGGACCGGCGCGCCTGCGCACAGCGCCGCAACACACACGCGTATCACGACCCGGCGGGTCAAGCCGAAATGGGTCCACTGCATGTCGTTGAGCCTATCACCGCGCACGCTGTCACTCATACAACAGATCCCTTCGAATCCAGTCGATCACGGCGGCGACGCCCTCGCCGCTTCTGACGTTGGTGAAGACAAACGGACGCTCGCCCCGCATCGTCCGCGCATCCCGCGCCATGACATCCAGGCTCGCGCCGACGTGCGGCGCCAGATCGATCTTGTTGATGACCAGCAGCTCCGATCGGGTCACGCCCGGTCCCCCTTTGCGCGGAATCTTGTCGCCGCCCGACACGTCGATGACATAGATCGTGGCGTCGACCAGCTCCGGGCTGAAGCTTGCCGCGAGATTGTCGCCGCCGCTCTCGAGAAACACGATGTCGAGGTCAGGATGACGCTGCGTCATCTCGTCCAGCGCGTCGAAGTTCATCGAGGCATCTTCGCGAATCGCGGTATGCGGGCAGCCGCCCGTCTGAACGCCGATGATCCGGTCCGCGCTCAGCGCCTCGCTGCGGACGAGAAACTCCATGTCCTTGCGCGTGAAGATGTCGTTTGTGACGACGCCGAGCTGATAGCGATCCCGCATCGCCTTGCAGAGGGCGTCAACCAGCGCGGTTTTGCCCGATCCGACGGGGCCGCCGATGCCAATCCGAATGGGTTTACGCACGATCGACGCCCTTGCGACCAGCGGCGCGCAGCCGGGGGGTCATGTCAGGAACAGCCGCGCATGCAGGTATTGATGCGTCATCAGCGCGAGGTCGAGCTGCGGCGTGAAGGCGGCCGCGTCGGCGTCGCGGGCGACGAGCGCGACGACCACGCGAGGAACGCGATCGAGCGCACGCGCGAGCAGCGTGTGCGCTTCGGTTTGCCCGATCGGCATCAGCCGCATGGCGGCCGAAACAATCGCGGACAGGCGCGTGTAGGCGAACGCCTCCACCGCGTCGTGTTGCGACACCAGACCGCTCGCACAGACCGCCCCGAACGCGACCGGCAGCGCCGGCCCGAGGGCGGCCTGACGCGCGAGTGACAGCACCTGGCCGAGACGCGGTTCGGGATGCAGCGTCGCCCAGGTGGTCAGCAGCCGCAACCCCATCGCGCGGCTCGTCCTCCGTGCGCTCGCCGCGGGACGCAGCGCCGTGAGTTCGGCGTCGAGGGCCGCCAGTGTGGTCCAGTCCCCAGCCGTGACCGCCTGCCAGGCGCGACTGACCGCCGGACCCTCGAGGCGGCCGAGTGTTTCATCGAGCGCCACGTCGATCCACTCGCGGAGACACGCCACCGCTTCGACGGCCTCCGGCTTCAGCCGCGCGGCGGCCCATTCGAGGCCGTCCGAGCATCCGAACGACCCGATCGGGAAGAGGCTGTCGCAGAGATGGAGCAGCTCGAGCTTCATTGGCAAGAGACGCCGCAATCGCCGGTCGGGTGCGGTGTACCGCCCGCCGAGCGCGCGACCGCCGGGCGGACGTCTTCCGGCGAGGCGCGGCGAATCCCGTCCTCCGGGAGCCGTCTCCCCAGGCGGCGGACGGTCGCGTCGAGAACGCGAGGGTGCTCATGCCAGCCGGTTCGGCGCGCGTCCGGATCGGCTGCCCGGAACGCATCGGCGAGCGCGCACGCCCGGGCGTCATCGGGGTCGAGCGGCGACCGAACGGGCAACCGCATCAGGGGCATCTCAGTGATGATGGCCGGCAACGGCGGCAACGGGGGTAAAAGGCCGCGTCGCGCGCCGGTAGGGTATCCGGCACTGCTGCAGGAGCGCCTCGACGCCAGGCACGTCGGGGCAAATCAGGGATCCGTTGGCAATCATCATCGGTTGATGACGGTTCCCGATGTGGTACGCAAACAGGCCCCATTCGAGAGGCGACGGCGGGTCGATCACGAACACCGCCTCTGGCCGCTCGACAATCGACACGACGAGCTGGTGGCTGTCCAGGATCAGACAGTCGCCGCCCTGCAAGACCGTCCCGCGCGGCAGCGACGTTCCGAAGGCGATGCCGCCGTCGGTGGTCCGGCGGCCGTGGACGTGCGTCCGCTGCTCCCAACCGAGCGTCACGGTGTCGCGGCCGTACCTCCGCGCGCGATCGGGCAGGGCCGACGCGGGGTACACGCAATCGGCAATGGGGAGGGAGGGAACCACTTCGGGACGCTCAAAACAAAAAGTATCGCTGCGCCAGCGGCAACACCTCCGCCGGCTCGCAGGTCATCAGCTGGCCGTCGGCACGGACTTCGTACGTATCCGGATTGACCTCGATCGTCGGGGTCGCATCGTTGAGGATCAGATCCTTCTTCGTCACGGTGCGGCAGCCGCGGACGGCGACCGCCGCGCGCGCCAGGCCGTCGAGTGCGCCGCCGGCGAGGCCGGCCTCGCTCACGAAGTGCACGCTGCACGATGCCAGGGCCGCACCGTAGGCCCCGAACATCGGCCGCGCGATCACGGGCTGCGGGGTGGGAATCGACGCGTTGCCATCCCCCATCATCGCACCGGCGATGAAGCCGCCTTTGATGACCAGCTCCGGTTTGACGCCGAAGAACGCCGGTTTCCAGAGAACGAGATCGGCCAGCTTCCCGATTTCCACCGAGCCGATCTCGGCTGCGAGGCCGTGCGTGATCGCCGGATTGATCGTGTACTTCGCGATATATCGGCGCACGCGCAGGTTGTCGCAGCCCGGTCGCTCGCCGGCCAGCGGCCCGCGCTGCCGCTTCATTTTATCCGCGGTCTGCCAGGTGCGTCAGATGACCTCGCCGATGCGCCCCATCGCCTGTGAATCGGATGACATCATGCTGAGCGCACCGAGATCGTGCAGCACATCCTCGGCGGCGATCGTTTCGGGACGAATGCGCGAGTCGGCGAACGCCACGTCCTCCGGAACATGGGGCGAGAGGTGATGGCACACCATCAACATGTCCAGGTGCTCGTCGAGCGTGTTTCGCGTGAACGGCATGGTCGGGTTCGTCGAAGAGGGAAGCACATTCCGCTCGCCGCACAACCGAATGATGTCGGGCGCATGGCCGCCCCCGGCGCCTTCGGTGTGATACGTGTGGATCGTCCGGCCGCGGAACGCCGCAATCGTGTCTTCGACAAAACCGGCCTCGTTGAGCGTGTCGGTATGGATGGCGACCTGGACGTCGTATTCCTCGGCGACCTCGAGACATTGATCGATGGCGGCCGGAGTCGTGCCCCAGTCCTCGTGCAGCTTCAGGCCGACGGCGCCGGCACGGATCTGTTCGCGCAGCACGTCTGGTTGGGACGCGTTGCCTTTCCCGAGAAAGCCGAAGTTCAGCGGAAACGCCTCGACCGACTCGTACATCCGGCGGATGTTCCAGGCGCCCGGCGTACAGGTCGTCGCCTTGGTGCCGGTCGCGGGACCGGTGCCCCCGCCGATGAGGGTGGTGGTGCCGGAGTAGAACGCGTCGGGGATCTGATTGGGCGAGATGAAGTGGATGTGCGTGTCGATCGCACCGGCGGTGAGAATGTGCCCTTCGCCGGCGAGCACCTCGGTCGACGCGCTGATCTCCAGGCCCCGCGTCACGCCGTCCATCACGCCGGGATTGCCGGACTTGCCGATGGCGGCGATGCGTCCGCCGCGGATGCCGACATCCGCTTTGCGGATGCCGCTTGCGTCGATGATCACGACATTCGTGATCACGAGGTCGGGCGCGCCCGAGTCGCGACGCGCGAAGGGCGACTGTCCCAGCCCGTCACGGATCACCTTGCCGCCCCCGAACTTCGCTTCGTCGCCGTACACCGCGGCATCGTGCTCGATCTCGACGACGAGGTCGGTGTCGGCCAGACGAATACGATCGCCGGTCGTCGGACCGTAGTGGTCGGCGTACGTCCGCCGGTCGATCCTCATCGCTGAAACGACTCGACGGCCTTCATCGCGTCGGCTCGGACCTCGTCGCGATCGAGCGCCCCTTCGACGAGCCGATTCAACCCGCAGACGTCCCGGGTGCCGCCGAGCGCGACCAGCTCGACTTCCCGCGCGTCGCCCGGCTCGAAGCGGACGGCCGTGCCCGCGGGAATGTTCAGCCGCATGCCGTACGCGGCCGCGCGATCAAATGTCAGCCAGCGGTTCACTTCAAAAAAATGAAAATGCGATCCGACCTGGATCGGGCGATCGCCGCGGTTGCTGACGGCGATCTTCCGGGTGGGCCGACCCTCGTTCAACTCGATCGGCTCGGAGGCGAGCAGGTACTCGCCGGGGATCATCGGATCGGCTCGTGGATGGT
>JBPYEE010000097.1:0-7192 GCA_051985095.1 Vicinamibacterales bacterium
GACGATGGCGACGCGGTTGCCGATGGCGACGCGGCCCGATTCGTCCTGTTGCAGGACCTCGAGATCCATGACACGGGCCGACAGCCGGCGGGGGTTGTCGATTGCCTCAAGCTCGCGGGCGTGAGCGATTTCTTCGTCCTCCGGAGCACCTTCACGCACTGCGGGAGCACGCCCGACAGCGGCGCCGTCGGCGTCGGTGGAGTCGGCGTGCATCGGGGCACCATCAGCTTTGACCGGTTCGTGGCCAACGGCTACGGCGGCGCGCAGTTCAAAGGGGGCAGCGACGACATCGAGGTCGTCGCCAACTATTTCGAGGAAACCGGATGGCGGGCCGTCAACCTGGGGGGCCGTACCGGCGAGCCGTTTTTCCGGCCACCGCTCTCCACCGCCGCGCCGAACTACGAAGCGGCGCGGATCCACGTGCAGGCAAACGTGTTCGTCGGCAGCGAAGCGGCCGCGGCCTTCACCGGGTGCGTCGACTGCGACTTCAGCCATAACACCGTCGTCAACCCGTCGAAGTGGGTGCTCCGCATCCTGCAGGAATCGGTGACGACGCCGCAGTATGTCTTCCTGCGCACGTCGAACGGCCGCATCGCCGACAATGTCTTTTCCTTCCGTCGGGCGGACCTGAACGCTGGCGAGGATATCAATGTCGGTGCCGGCACCGACACTCGGAGCTTTGTGCTCGATCGCAATCTGTGGTTCGCCCGCGACCTTCCCCGGCAGTCCGCTCCACGGCTTGGCAGCTTTGAAGGAATGCAGACGCGCGCCATCGTCGGGATCGATCCGTCGTTTGTCGACGCGAACCACGGTGATTTCCACGTCGCGCGGCGCAGCGCAGCTGCGGCCGCCGGCGACAGCGCGTTCACCCCCCGCGTCGATTTCGCCGGACGGTGTTACGCGCGCCCGCCCACGCTCGGCGCGCTGCAATAACGGGGCGTTCGGCGTTGGTTGTGGGGGGCGCGGTCAGGCCCGTCGGCGCAGGGACGTCGACGGTGGCCCGAATGATGGTCGGTGGTGCCGTTTCAGCGGATTCAGTCGGGCTACGAGCGCCGCCCGCGGATACGGGTCTTCTTCATGAACCCGTCGTAGTGGCGCATGATGAGCTGCGCTTCGACCTGCTGCACCGTGTCCATCGCCACGCCGACGACGATGAGCAGCGAGGTGCCGCCAAAGTAGTAGGGCACGTTCATGCCCTCGGTGAGGAACCGCGGGAGATTGGCATCCAGCCATTCGCCGATGAAGGGAATCGGCGCGACCTTGAATCCGCTGATGAGCCACTGCGGCAGCAAGGCAATGATCGCCAGATACACCGCGCCCGCCAGCGTGATGCGCGTCAGGATCGTGTCAATGTATTCGGCCGTCCGCTTGCCCGGCCGGATCCCCGGCACGAATCCGCCGTACTTCCGCATGTTCTCCGCGACGTCGTCGGGGTTGAAGACGATCGCCGTGTAGAAGTAGGTGAAGAAGATGATGCCGACGACGTACAGCAGGTTGTAGAGCGGCATCCCGATTCCCAGCTGCGTCGTCAGCCAGTCGACCCACCCGCCTTTGAAGCCCGCCGCAATCGTCGCCGGAAACGCCAGGATCGACGAGGCGAAGATCACCGGGATGACGCCGCCGGTATTCACCTTGAGCGGAATGTGCGTGCTCGACCCGCCGTACATCCGGCGCCCCACGACGCGCTTGGCGTACTGCACGCTGATGCGGCGGTGACCCCGCTCGATGAACACGATGGCGGCCACGACAAAGGCCATCAGGACGAGCAGGAACAGAATGCGGATCAGTCCAATCTGGCCGGTGCGCATCTGATCGAAGGTCTGCAGCACCGCGCGCGGCAGGCCGACGACGATGCCGGCGTAGATGATGAGCGACATCCCGTTGCCGATGCCCCGGTCCGTGATCTGCTCGCCGAGCCACATGATGAAGCAGGTGCCGGTCGTCAGCGTCAGCACCGTCATGAACCGGAAGCCCCAGCCCGGGTTGAACACCAGCGGCAGGCCGCCGGCAATCCGGGTCTGCCGCTCGAGAAATACGGCGATGCCGAGCGCCTGGACAATACTGAGCAGAATCGTGCCGTACCGCGTGTACTGGGTGATCTTGCGCCGGCCGAGCTCGCCCTCCTTCGACAGCTTCTCCAGATACGGCCAGACGACCGTCAGCAGCTGCAGGATGATCGACACGCTGATGTAGGGCATGATGCCCAGCGCGAAGATCGTGACGCGCGACAGGTTGCCGCCCGAGAACAGGTCGTAGAGGCCGAACATCGTCCCCTGAAGCTGGCGCGCCATCTCCGCGAGCGCGGCAATATTGACGCCCGGCGTCGGGATGTTGTGGCCCACGCGGTAGACCGCGAAGAGCCCCAGCGTGTACAGCACGCGCTTGCGTAACTCAGTGACCTGAAAGATGTTTTTTACCGATTCCATACTTCAACAACTGGCGCGATCGGGGACGGTTCACGCTTGTCCGGCAGACCGATGAATATACCATACGGCCATGGAAGTCCGCACATACCCGAACTCCCGCCGACCCGGTGTCGGGCTGAAACCACGACGGGAGGCCCACCGTCCCTTTCTGCCGCAGCACGCCCGCCACTGCCCGGTCCTTGAAGCCGGAAGCGCCCTGGGGCTGCTCGTCTACCCGCCGCTCGAACCGAACGAATCGTTCCACCTCGAGTTCCAGGGCGAGGGCCGGTACCACTTTACCTATTTCATGTCGTCGCCGTCCGGACGATGGGACCAGATCTTCGCGTTGACGGTTGTGCTTCCGCTCGGCGGCATCGGCATGCTCAAAGAAGAGGTGGCCTTCCCCACCAAGCACGCCCCGTTGTCGCGCGAAGAAGCGTCGCGCGTCGCGCGAGCTTTCATGGTCCCGGAAGACCTCGGGACACCGCCCGGCGCGCTGTCGCTGCGCGGCGCGACGAACTTCCAGACGCCCGCGGGGTGGGACACGGTGTACACGCCGGTGTTCAACATGATCGAGCGGCCGGTCGCGCCGATGCTCGTCGTGCGGGTCGAGACCGATTGGTACGCGCACGAAACGGAGTTTCGCTACGTGCTCCAGCCGGGTGAAGGCATTTCAGCGTCGCACAGCCTGCCGATCGGGCAGGTGTTCTTCGTTCCACGCGAAGAGATCACGACGCGGGAGTGCACACCGGAGGAGATCACCGCCATCCACGAGGCGGCCGAGCGTTTTTCGGCAGAGAAGGCGGCCAACAAGATCACGACGCCGTATGGGATGCCGTACAGCCCGCAATACCTGAAGCAGAGCCGCACGCCAAGATCGTAATCGGTCGCAATGGTCCCGCCGGCACCGTGTAATTCTTGCGTCGCCAAACCCAACAGTTTCCAGCCCAACAGAAAAGGTAAGTCGTTCGGCGACAGTCACTTCAGACTAAACGTCGGCAGTCAGCCGGGTTGCTCCGGTTGCCCGCATGGCAGGACAACGCATTCGCCTGGTGGTCTTCCAGGATGCGCCGGCGACCTGGGTTGTGCGCGGCCTCGAACATGACATCCTCGCGGAAGGGCGGACGATCGGCGTCGTCCTGCGCACGGTGGTTCGCTTCATCGAAGCGCAGTCGGCATTCGACATCCGCCACGGCCACCCGCCGCTTTCGACGTTTCCCGCGGCGCCGCAGCGCTATTGGAACGCCTATACGGCCGGGACGCCCGTGTCGCTCTCGCAGCTCGGGATCGTCCCGCCCGAGCAATGGGACGTTCATGCGGCGTTCGGAACGCGGCTGCCCTTCGAGGTCTGCGAGCGTCACTCAGCGGCGGCGGTGACGCTGCCCCTGGCGGGGTGACGGGATGGGCCGGCCCGATCGCGCGATCAGTCGAGGTCGGGCAGGCCGGCAGTCAGAACGCCGATGATCGGCAGAAACGCGCAGATGCGGTACACGAACTCGATGCCCATCCGATCGGCGACCTGACCGAGGACGGCCGCGGCGATCCCCGCAATCCCGAACGCGAATCCAAAGAAGACACCAGCAATCAACCCGACGCGGTCGGGCACGAGCTCCTGCGCGTACACGAGGATGGCCGAGAACGCCGAGGCGAGAATCAGCCCGATCACGACAGTCAGGATTCTTGTCCAGATGAGCGACGCGTAGGGCAGCAGCAGCGTGAAGGGCAGGACGCCGAGGATCGATCCCCAGATGACGTACTTGCGGCCGAAGCGATCGCCGATCGGGCCGCCGAGGATCGTGCCCGCCGCCACGGCTGCCAGAAAGACGAACAAGTCGATCTGCGCGTGCTGCACCGACACGCCGAACTTCGTCATCAGATAGAACGTGTAGTAGGCGTTGAGGCTGGCCAGATAGACGTACTTCGAGAAGATCAGCGCGACGAGGATCGCAATCGAGGACCAGACGCGCCGACGGGTCAGATGCGCGTGGCGGCGCGCCGCGGGCGGACGGCCGGGCACGATGGCCGCCGCCAGGAGGCGCCCGCGGTACCAGCTGCCGATGCGCCAGAGCACGGCCATCGCGATCAGCGCGACAAGCGAGCACCAGGCGATGCTGCGCTGTCCGTACGGGACGACCACGAAGGCGGCGAGCAGCGGGCCGAGCGACGAACCGACGTTGCCGCCCACCTGAAACACCGACTGCGCGAGACCGTGCCGCCCGCCGGACGCCATGCGCGCCACGCGGGACGATTCCGGGTGAAAGATCGCCGAACCGGTCCCCATCAAGGCCGCCGCGAACAGGAGTGAGCCGAGCGTGCTCGCCGACGCGACCAGCAGCAGGCCGGCGAGCGTGCACCCCATGCCGAAGACCAGCGAGTACGGCCTGGGGTATCGGTCCGAGTACAGGCCGACCAGCGGCTGCAGCAGCGACGCCGTCACCTGAAGCGTCAGCGCGATCAAGCCGACCTGAGCGAAGGTGAGTTGAAACGAGGTCTTGAGGACCGGATAGATCGCCGGCAGCAGCGATTGGATCGTGTCATTCAGGAGATGTGAGAAGCTGATGGCGGCGAGCACGCCGGCGAGGGCCGCCGTGCGAACGGGATCAGGGCGAGAGGCAACTGCGGATTGGACCACCAGCAAGATCGTGATCGTGACTCGGGCCTTCGGTCAAGAGCTCGCGACGTCCGCGACGCGCTGACGACGCTGCCGAGCGCGGTGGCCTGTCGTCGCTGCGTGCTGTTGTACGCGCTCTTTCTGGTCGTGGCGCTGCCGGTTGGATTCGCGTCCGGACTGCTCCGCCCGTCGCTGCCGCCGCTCACGGCGGGCGCCGCGCTCGTCGTCGCCGCGACGATCGCGTTTTATCCGGCGTTGACCGAGGAACTGGTCTTCCGCGCCCTGCTGCTGCCGCGTCGCGTCGACCGCATCAGCCGCGGACGACTGGCCGTCACGGTCACCGTCGCACTCTCGCTCTACGTGATCGCCCACCCGCTCAACGCAAAATTCTTCTGGCCCGCAGTCCTCGGCGTGTTCAGCAACCCCTTCTATTTGGCGCTGGCGGCCCTGCTCGGCCTGACCTGCAGCGGTGCGTACCTCATCTCGGGATCGATCTGGCCGCCGGTCGCCATTCACTGGCTGACCGTCACGTTGTGGATCCTCCTGCTCGGTGGCCAATCACTCCTAAGGGGTGTATAAATAAGGCCCTCGTTGCTGAAATCCGCACTCAGCATTCTGACGCTCCTGGTCGTGCTCCCGTACGCGTGTGCGCCCGTCTATCGGTTTCCGCCCGCGAAACCGTTCAGCGGTGCGCGCCTTTACAATCCGTACGCGGCGGCGTTCCCGTGGCGGCGCACCAATCTTCACGCGCACGGGCGCGCGTGGTTCGGCTTGACCAATGCGGCCCAAACCGACGCCGCCGTCGTCGAGGCGTACCGCCACCGCGGCTACGACGTGGCGGCGATTTCCGATTACCAGACCATCTCGCGGGTCCAACCCGATGCGCTGCCGGTCTACGAGCATGGATTCAACATCGGGAAACATCATCAGCTCGCGATCGGCGCGCGGCGCGTCACCTGGTTCGATCTGCCCCTCTGGCAGGGGACGGATCAGAAACAGTACGTGATAGGGCGCGTGGCCGAAACCGCGGCGCTCGTCGCGATCGCGCATCCCGCCGCGCTGCAGGGTTTTGCGTACTCTGACGAGGAGCTCCAGCAGCTCACCGGGTATCAGCTGATTGAAGTCATCAACGGCCGCTTCCCCAGCGAGGGCTTATGGGATGCGGCCCTGTCGGCCGGGCGGCCCGTCTGGGGGATCGGCAATGACGACACCCACGACGTCACGAAGCCAGATCGTTTTGGCATCGCGTGGAACCAAATCGCCGCGCCGTCGACGGCACCCGCCGATCTCATCGACGCGCTCCGTGCCGGGCGGACCTACGCGACGCTGCACTTTCCGGACGCCGACGGCGCCGAGACGACGCTGTCGAGGCTCCGCGAGAAGGATGGCCTCATCACGGTCGAGCTGACCGGCAGGCCGGCCGATATCTCGTTTGTGGGTCAGAACGGTGTCGTACAGCTGACGGCCGAAGACACGACGGTGGCGCGCTACGCGTTCAAGAGCAGCGACACGTACATCCGCGTCGTCGCGCGAACGCCCACGCGGATCCTGTATATGAATCCGATCATCCGCTACGACGGCGCTGCCTTGCCGTCGCCGGCGGCGTCGGTCGAGCCGTTCCCCACGTGGATCGCGCGAGGCGGCATTCTGCTCGTGTGCGCACTGCTGGTCGCAAACCTGATTCGTCGCCGGCGCCGGGCTGCGGCAGAAACGGACCAAACGCGACAGCGGCGGCGTCGCGTCGTCGGCCTGGTCGTCGTCGGCGCCGCGCTGACCGCGCCCGCGCGCGCACAGCCGCCCACCCCGGAGACGCCGCCGCCGACAATCGCCACCGATGCGCCGCTGACCACGACGTTTGACGGCGACCTGCTGTCTGCGCTGCCGACGGGCGACAGCGTGTTCTCGCTGCTCGAAACGGCGAACGTCGAAACGATCTCGGACCGCATCTCGACGGGTGGCATCGGGTTCGGGCGCGCGCCGCATCTGAGCGCGTTCGGCAGCTCGATCACGCAGACGCGCTATCGGATCGGCGACGTCGACATCACCGATCCGTCGGCGGGCGGCACGCCCATGCTGATTCCCGAATTGGGGTTCTGGCGTCGGATCGTCGTTGCGACCGGCCTGGGGTCGGGCATCGGCCCGGGCTCCGAGACGGGCGCGGATTTCATGACGCCCG
>JBPYEE010000098.1:0-5921 GCA_051985095.1 Vicinamibacterales bacterium
CGGCCGGCGCCCGAGGCGCCGGGGGAGGCGTCACGCGCCCCGGCGCACGGTCCCGTGATCGGCACCAGCGCCATCGACAGGTCCGGGTATTGTTCGGCGGCGGCGGCCTGGCGCCGGGCGAGAACCGCCGCGGCGTCGCGTCCGCCGCCGCGCTGGATCTCGAGCGCGGTGCTCTCGGCCAGGAAGCGCGCCTCCTCGCTGAGCGCGCGCAATCGGCTCTGGACCAGATAGGAGCTGAAGTTGTAGAAGAGCAGAAAGCCACAGAGGAGGAAGAAGGCCACGATCAACAACGCCGGCACGAACCCGACGAAAATGTAGGAAAGGATCAGCTTTCGCCTCACCCGCCACAACAGCTGGCGCTTCGCACGAACGATCAGCTGAAACAGGAAGTAGGCGCCGCCGCCCGCCACGGCGAGGCCTGCGACCGTGTCGACGACCGTCAGAAACGCCGGCAGTCCTCCCGCAATCGCCGAAACGATCCACAGGGCAAGCTTGAGGGCGAGCCCGACGACGATCGCGCGGCCAGCGAGGGTCTGAAACAGGTAGCGACGCATACCGCTTGTACACTCATGCTATCGTAATCGGCTCGTGAAGCTCACCTCGCGCGCACGGTTCAGCACGATCTGTCTGCACGCCGGGCAGGAACCCGATCCGGCCACCGGCGCCATCATCACGCCGATTTATCAGACCTCGACCTACGTCCAGGAGGCGTTGGGCAAACACAAGGGGTTCGAGTACGCGCGCACGCAGAATCCGACGCGGCTGGCGCTCGAGCGCAACGTTGCGGCGATGGAAGGCGGCAAGAGCGCGTTTGCGTTCGCGTCCGGCATGGCGGCGATCGGCGCCGTGACGAGGCTGCTCAAGGCCGGCGACCACGTGGTCGTCTCCGACAACACCTACGGCGGGACCTTTCGCCTGTTCCATCGGGTCCTCGAGCGGTATCAGCTGACGTTCACCTACGTCGACACCTCGGATCTGGCCGCCACCGACAAGGCGTTCACGCCGGCGACGCGGATGCTGTTTGTCGAAACGCCGACGAACCCGATTATGCGGCTGACCGACTTGCGCGGCGCCGCCGCGCTCGCGCACCGTCATGGTGCGCGGCTCGTTGTCGACAACACGTTTGCGAGTCCGTACCTTCAACGGCCAATCGAATCCGGCGCCGACCTCGTCCTCCACAGCACCACGAAGTACCTCAATGGCCACAGTGACAGCGTCGGCGGTGTCGTCGTCGCCGTGCGGGATGACGACATCGAGTGGCTGGCGTTTGTGCAAAACGCCGAGGGGGCGATCCTCAGCCCGTTCGATTCGTGGCTGGTCTTGCGCGGAACCAAGACGCTGCCCGTCCGGATGCGCCAGCACAACGCGAACGGCCTCGCACTGGCCGGGTACCTCGCCGCTCATCCGAAGGTCCAGCAGGTCCACTACCCGGGGCTGCCCTCGCATCCGCATTACGAGCTTGCGAAGCGCCAGATGAACGGGTTCGGCGGCATGCTCTCGTTCGAACTTGGATCACTCGAGGCGGCGCGAACCGTCTTGAATCATGTGCGCCTCCTCGCGCTGGCCGAGAGTCTGGGCGGTGTTGAAACGCTGATCTCACATCCGGCGACGATGACGCATGCATCAGTGCCGCCGGCACGGCGGGAGGCGCTGGGCATCACCGACGGCCTGGTGCGGATCTCGGCGGGCATCGAAGACGTCGAGGACCTGCAGGAAGACCTCGCCCAGGCGCTCGACCGGATCGGCTCGTGAGGCGGCGCGTCTCACCCTCGGCGCTGTGATCGACCTTCTGCTGCACAGCGACAGGCACCTGCTCCAGTTCGTCTCCACGTACGGGTCGTGGGTGTACGGCCTCCTGTTCGTCATCGTGTTCGCGGAGACGGGATTCGTCGTGACGCCGTTTCTCCCCGGGGATTCGCTCCTGTTCGCCGCCGGCGCGTTGTGCGCGACCGGCGCCTTGAGCCTGCCGGCGGCTGCGGGGCTCCTGTTCGCCGCGGCGTTCAGCGGCAATGCCGTGAACTACACGATTGGGCGAGCCGTGGGCCCGCGGGTGTTCTCGGCGAACGATTCCGCGGGACTGTCGCATCGCCTCCTGAACCGCGAGCACCTGGCCCGGGGGCACGCCTTCTTCGAGCAATACGGCGGCAAGGCCGTCGTGCTGAGCCGGTTCGTGCCGATCGTGCGGACGTTTCTGCCCTTTGTGGCAGGGGCGGCGGCCATGAAGCCGTCCACGTTCGGGTTCTACAACTTCGTCGGCGCCGCCGGCTGGGTCGCGCTGTGTCTCGGCGCCGGGTTTCTGTTCGGCAACGTGCCGGTCGTCAAACAGAACTTCTCGCTCGTGACGATCGGCATCGTGATCGTGTCCATGCTGCCGATGATCGTGGAATACCTCCGCCGACGCCGGGCCTAGTGCCGGGCGGCCCTCGCGGCGCGCCGTCAGCGCGACCGCGTTCCGTCCTCCACCCACGCCAGGTAGGCGTCGCTGCCGGTGTCGACGTTCAGCACCAGAAACTCCGGCAGCTCGTACGGATGCAGATCGGGCAGTCGCCGACGAAGCGCGTCGACGCGATCCACCGTCGTCTTGATGACGATTTGCCGCTCAGCTTCGCTTTCGATCGTGCCTTTCCACCGGTAGGTCGACCGCATCGGGGCATGGACCGCGACGCACGCGGCGAGGCCTTCGTGGACGAGAGTCTTCGCGAGCTCGTCGGTTCGGCCATCATCCGGCATCGTCGTCAACACAACAACGACTTTGGTCATAGGCAGGGCTTGTACATTCTGCGAAGTTGTTGTACTGTCTGTGCCGCGTGCCGAACGATGCCGCCACACGCGCGTCGAAGCGCCGCGTCGGGAAACCAAAGCGTCCGGCTCCGCGCAACCGACGCCTGGTCCACTGGATCCTGCTGTTTGTCGCCTCGGTGATCGTCGTCGACGGCCTCGTCGGCGATCGCGGCCTGCTGGCGATGCTCCGCGCACGACATGAGTACGATGAGCTGGCGGCGACCATTGCCCGTCAGCGCACCGAGAACGCCAGACTGCGCGACGAAGCGCGTCGCCTCACCGACGATCCCGCCACGATCGAGGAAGTCGCCCGCCGCGAACTTGGTCTGATCCGGAAGGGCGAACGCCTGTTCATCATCAAGGACGTTCCGCCCGCCAGCCGCTGACGACGCCCGGCACGACCGGTCGGCCTACGGCAGACCGAACGCGAGCAGGACGTTGCCCGGGCGGCCGCCGAGCAATCCATAGCCGGAATTGACGAACACCATGCCGCCGGCAACGACGGGGCCAGGGCCGCTGATTGACGCGCCTTTGGCCGCGACGCCGTTCACCGTCTGGAACTCGCGATTCGTGTCGTACTCCCAGAGAAGCGACCCGTCTCGGGTGGAATAGGCGCGCAGGCCTCCGTCATTCGAGCCGGTGAACACGGCGCCCGGAATGACGGTGATGGCCGCCAGGATCGCCGCGTTGCAGCCTCGTCCCGGCGGGCACTTGGGCGGCGGCGGCGGCGTGAACCAGCTGCGCTGGCCGTTGGACAGTTTGACCGCGTGGAGCCCGCCCGGGTTCGGCCCGAGCACGTCGGAGACCGCGAAGTACGCCTGGTCCTGATCGACGGCGGAACCGAACTCCAGCCCGCCGAGCGCGCTCCCCTGCCCGGCGCGGTACTGCCAGAGGACCGCCCCGTTTTTGTCCGGATCGAACGCCCAGCCCACGCCCGACTTCTGGCCGGCCACGATGATGTCCTTGCCGTTCGCCTTCGCGAGAATCGGGGCGTTCCCGAAATCGAAGTCGGGGCCCAGCTCCTCGGGGGATGGGCAATTCGCCCCTGAGCCGGCGGGTCCCGCGAGCGCACCGCAGCCGACGACGAAAACGTCCTTCGGCGTGACCTGCGACGTCCACCGGATCGCGCCGGTGTCGAGGTCGAAGGCCATGATGGCATCGCTCGTCGGCTGCTGCGGTTCGGTGTACATGTTGCCGGTCGCGGCATAGATGACGTGACGCGCCGGGTCGACCGTCGGCGACGACCAGATGCCGGCCCCGGCGGGACCCCAGCGCGTAGTCCCCGCTTTGTTCTTCCCCACCGGCTTCGCTTCGGCGTTGATCGTGTAGGTCTTCCAAATCAGCGACCCGCTGCCGGCATCGAGCGCCACCAGGCTCCCGCGGAACGTGCAGCACTCGTAGTTGGGATTTGCGCCCTGCCCTTCTTCGATCGACGAGACCGGCACGTAGAGGCGGCCTTGATACAACACCGGGGTACCGGTGATGTTCGCCGCCCGATGATCGTCGACCGCGCGCGTCCACAGCTGCGCGCCCGTCGCGGCATCGAGCGCGTAGACGTTCGAGCGCCCGTCGCCGACGTAGGCGGCAAACGAGCCTGGCACGTCCGGCCGTGGCGCAATGACAATGCCCGATCGCACCCGCGCCTGCGCCTTGAACGTCCAGATGACGCAGCCGCTCCTCGCATCGAGCGCGTAAACGGTTCCGTCCAGGCTGCCGACGAAGACGCGGCCGCCGGCCACGGTCGGCAGGCCCGTCGCCACGGTGGCGTTCGGGAAGCCGAACGCCCACTTGAGCGTCAGCTTTGGCACCTGATCCCTGGTGAGCCCGGCCTGCGGTTGGTACCGGGTGTTGGCCAGGTCGGGACTCCACGCGGTCCACTTCGGGCCGCTGGCGGGATCAAACGGCGGCGAGGCGGTGCAGCGGCCCGGCATGGTGCCCGGCGCGGCGCCGGTCGCGCCGGCCGTCGCGCCAAGATACGTCGCGACCGCGCGCCGCTCGGCGTCGCTCAGCTCGGATCCCTGTTCGCGCATTTTGCCGCTCGTCAGCGCCGTGACGATTTCATCGACCGTCCGTTGCCGCAGCGCCGCCAGCGGTGGGGTGCGGGGATCGCTCGTCGAGTGGCACATCGCGCAGTGATCGTCGTACACCTTTGCGCCCGCGGCGCCTTGCGGCGCCTGGGCCAGCACTATCGCAATCAGCAGCGTCATCATCTTCGCCTCAGCGCGACCAGTCGACTCGCCCGCCAATCTGAAACCGCCGGCCCTGGACGATGCTGCCAGGCGTGCTGTAGCTTGGCCCGACGTTTTCATTGACGGTGAGGACCGTCGAGAAATTCGGCAGATTAAAAATCTCGATGAACGGCTCGACCCGCGTGCGGCCGTACTGGAACGCCCGCGCGAGCCGCACGTCGAGTGTTTTCACATAATCGTAATACTGCGCTGTCGGATCGACGACGCTGACCGTCAGATTGCCGCCGCCGGTCAAGTTCACGCCCGCAATGGCGCTGTTGAAGGTGTAGTACGAGCCGATGCTGATGCCCGGCCGCGCCTGGAACGTCACGCTGAGGTTCACCTCGTACGGGAACGTGTAGGCGCCGGCCGCTTTGTACAGCGTCTGGAACGGGGGCACCTGGCTGCAGAACCGGTAGTTGTTGGGATTGGACGGCGTGGCGCTGGCCGCCGTCGTCATCGGCCCGTCGCACCCGTTGGTGGCGGTGCGTTCGGTGGTGAGTCCACCGAAGACGAACGCGCGGCGGCCGAACCTGGCGTTCGCGCTGACTTCGATGCCGTTGTAGACGCGACTGTTCCGGTCGGACCAGGTCAGCACGTTGTTGACCGCGCCCAGCTTGTTCGGGTTCAGGTTGTACATCGTGATCACCTGTCCGCCGCCGCCCGGCAGGTTCGGATTGCGCGGCACGGTGATCGTGAAGGGGGTGTAGTCGGTATCCGGG
Organism: Vicinamibacterales bacterium; assembly: GCA_051985095.1. GTDB lineage: Bacteria > Acidobacteriota > Vicinamibacteria > Vicinamibacterales > CAVVIG01 > Gp6-AA45. Next base: position 5,732 of record JBPYEE010000098.1, read on the forward strand.
TTCACGAGCGTGTTTTTCGTGTACTCGATGTGCTGAAACGTCCGATGGTAGAAACCGGCGGTCAGCGAGACGGCCGGAATCACCTCGTGCTGCACCGACACGGTCTCTTCCCAGTTGGTCGGCCGCGGCAATGCCGGATCGAACTGCGTGGTGCCGAGCCCCGGGATCCCGAAATTCGAGTTGCGCGTCG